>CAMMHE010000004.1 GCA_946496575.1 uncultured Clostridium sp.
ATATGTATTCTATTTTTATTTTTTATTTTTATTTTTTCTATTTGGCTATCTTTATAATAATAATCATCAAAACCATACCCATAAATATTTATTTCTGTATTTTCAATTTCTTCTATATCGTGTCCAAATATATAAACATTTTCATTCCATGTAAAATTATTATAATAAGAATTTTTTATAAATGGATCATGATTTCCAGGTGTAATATATATTTTACAGTCTGGAATCTCTTTAAATAAATTATTTATATATTCAATAGTTGTTCTTTTTATGTATTTTTGTTCATATAAGTCTCCTGCTATAAAAAAATATTCTATATTATTTTGTTTTATATAATTAACTATTTTTTTTAATGCTTTTCTTTGTTCTAATCTTATTAAATCTCCAAAATTTAAAGAATCAGATAAATTAGTAAATGGGCAATCAAAATGCATATCTGCAATATGCACAAATTTCATTTTATTTCCTCCTTCGACTTTTATATTGTAATTTTTATTTTGATTCTATATATGATTACAAATATACAATATTTCTTTTTAAAAGGCAATAGTATAGAACAAATTTTTAGTATTTTGTTTTCAGGAATATTAAAAACACTAGAAAATTAAATATTCTAGTGTTCTATATTTTTATTCAGTATCAATTGGTCCAAATAGTTCATCAAATTTTGCTTCTAATTCTTTTTGTAAATCATATTCATCATTTTGATCTGCCATAGGCAATATTGTTGGTTCTTTTTCTTCTTCATTTTTTTTGGTATTATTTTCTCGTTTTGTTTCAGATTTTTCAACTAATTTTTCTTGTGATTTATCATTATTTTTTTCTGTTTCAGAATTATTTTTATCATCCTCAAATAAATCATCTAAAGATTCAACTTTTAAATCTTCTTTTGCTTTATTTTTATCACTATCTTCTGTCCAAGGATTATATGGATTAAATTTTCTCCATACTCCCCTATCTTTCTCTTCTATATTGTTATGACTTATTTCTAATCTTGCTAATTCCTTTGCCATTGGATGTTTAAAGTAGTAAAACTTATGAGCTTTTACTGGTTTTATTCCTTTTTCATATATTATACATAAATCATTATCTAATCTTCTTAATTCATCTGGTGTCATAAGTGCTCTTGCCATTACTTGATCAGATACACTTTTACCTGTTCTCCAATTATTTTTGTCCCTATTAATTGATATACTATCTCTACCAATTGTCTTTTCTCCTAAAGCTTTAGAAAAATATTCTACAGTTTTATATGAATTACTTCCTAAAAATACATGTGTATCACAGTTACCTATTATTGTTTCATATGATTTTTCATATACTGCTTCTAATTGATCAAGGTTTTGTAATATTACGCTAAATGAAATTTTTCTACTTCTACTAGTTGATATCTTCTTATCAAAGTCAGGAATTTGTCCTATATTTGCAAATTCGTCTAATATAAAATATGTAGGTATAGGTAATTTGCCTCCATTATCGTCTGCATAATTATATAATTGTTGTATCATTTGAGAAAAGAATATTGTTAACAAGAAGTCATATGCTGTATGTGTATCAGAAGATATTACATATACTGCTGTTTTTTTGTTACCTATATCCTCAAATTTTATTGTATCTGTTGATGTTAGTTCTGCTATTTCTTTTGAGTCAAATTTTCCTAACTTTGATTGTAATGTACTTAAAATTGATCCATATGTTTTTTCTGGGGCTATTTCAATTGATTTATAATTCATTCGTGCTGGATGATCATATGGCAATTGACTCATTAAATCTGATAATAAATTACTTCCTCCACTTTTATTTGCTGCTCTTACTAATTCCGCACAACTTGCAAGATTTTGCTCTTCTTCAGGTCTTGTAGCTATTAAATAATATATCAATGCCTTTAATAGCATTTCTGCTGAATCATCCCAGAAAGGATCTGAACCACCACTTTCTGATTTTTGACCTTTTACTATTGTATTTGCTATAACATCAACATCTATTTCTGATGATATATGCATAAGTGGGTTATATCCATCACTATTACTTGGCTTTACCAAATTTAATACTTTTATTTCGTATCCATGTTCTTTTAAATAGCCTGCTGTTCTATCGTAAAGTTCTCCTTTGGGATCTGTAAATATATAAGATCCTAACATTTGATATGCATTTGGTATAGAATATGAAGCAGATTTACCAGAACCAGAACCGTCCAACTACTAATACATTCACATTTCCTCTTTTATCTACTGGCAAATAATTACCTTCTGCTAATATTATTCCCTTTTTATTACTTAAGATCTTGTACTGTTCTCCCCTCTGACTCCAGTCACTTGAACCATGCTCTATATCAGAATATTCGTTTCTCGGAGCTGTTTTTATCATTCCAACTATAAAAAATATTCCAAATATTAATGTTGCTCCTCCTAATGTCTTAAAATACTCTTCAGCCATTCCTTCTTCAAATATATTTTTAAATGTGTCTAACGGATTACTAATATCCTTTACAAATTGATCAATAAATACACCCATATCTTCCTGTGTTTGCTTTGATATATGCCATGAATGTGATATAGGTGCCACAATTACTACAGCTATAAATAGCCATAGTATTAAAAATATTATTAAATTTCCTCTATTTCTTTTTAATGCTCCTCTGATTTTATAATTCATAAAATTCACCCGCTTTTTTACTCTTTGGTAATAAATATTATTATCTTTCTTCTTGATGTTTTCTTGCTCTTGCTAATCTATTTCTATCTGAAATTGGTTCTAATGGAATATCAAATCGTGGATCGTCCCTTCCCCCACTCGCTAAAAATTTTTCTGGCATTAAAAGTCTTGGTCTTTTTCTTGTTTCCATATTTGATTGATTCATAATGATAAATCCCTCCTAATATTACGATATAACTGGGTTTCCTCCCACTATTCTATAATCGTCTTTGTCTTGCCTTACTTCAAAGGCAAAATATGATTTATATGGCTTTAATCTACATTTACCCTTTACTTCATTGGTTTTTTCATCGAAATAAAGTACAGGTTTTACTTCTTCTGTAGTTTCTGGGTCAATTATTGCTATAGGTCTTTTTAAGTTTGGTGTATAATCAACATTTGTATATACTAATTCTTTTTCTGAATATATAGCTTTAAATTTAAATGGTGTTGGCTTTTTTAATACTTTGATCTGATTATCTTGCAAAATCCCATTATTTATTATTACCTTTTCTTTAGCAAAAGATAGTATAACTAATATTTCATCTTCTTTTAATTCTTTATCTATAAAAAATGTTTTCCTTTTGTTTTCGCCTCTTAATTCTTCTATGAAATCTAATCTTTCTAAAGTTAATTTAGGCGCATTTTTTGACATGCTCTTGTCTGTTTTACTTACTTGATAAATTACTGTATTTACGTCTTTTGGATCTGTTATGCTGAATTGTTTTCCTTGCCACATCTCCATTTTAATTTACACCCCATTTCTATGATTTAATCCATAGTTTGTCTTTTGTTTAAAACCTCATTTTCAATTATACTAGAAAATTACCTATTTGTCAATATATATCAGTCTTTTTGCTACATTATGTAAATTTGTTGTTGTTTTTAATTTTATATATTATATTAACAAATAAATATTAATTAGTATATTACTTCATACTCCTTGGATTAAATTTTGATATTTCATTTAATTTTTTATATATATTAATTTCTTCTTCAGTTGGTTCTTTTGGAACCATTATTTTTATTTCTGCTATTAAATCTCCTCTTGCTCCATTTCCTATTTTATAACCTTTTTTTGGTATAGTTATTGTTTCTCCTGATTGTATTCCTTGAGGTATATATACTTGACTATATTCATCTATAGAATTGATATTTGCCTTTGTTCCTAATGCTGCTTCTGAAGGAGTAATTAGCAAATCGGTATATAAATCATATCCCTGTAATTTAAATTTACTGCTGTTATCTATATTTACTTTTATCAATAAATCTCCATTCTTGCCACCATTTACACCTTCCTTACCTTGACCTATTAATCTTATTTTCTCCCCATTTCGTATTCCTGCAGGTACAGTAACAGTAAATGTTTTCATTTTTCCTTCAATTGTTCTAAGTGAAATCTTTTTTTGTCTTCCATAAAATCCTTCTTCTATGGATATATTTATCTCTGTTTCTACATTCTCTCCTTTTATAGGATCTCTATTTTTTGTTACATCTTTTTGCTTTTCTTTTATACTTCCAAAAAACATATTAAAAAAGTCATTTAAAACTGAACCTGTACTTCTTTTGCTTTCTTGATATGCTTGATTTTTTTTAGAAACATTTGAATTCCATATTCTATCATATTTTCTTTTGCTTGCTGTATTAGAAAGTACTTTATATGCTTCATTTATATCTTTTATTCTTTCTTCCGCTAGCTTGTCTCCAATATTTACATCTGGATGATATTTT
The DNA here is from genome assembly GCA_946496575.1 of uncultured Clostridium sp. Classification (GTDB taxonomy): domain Bacteria; phylum Bacillota; class Clostridia; order TANB77; family CAG-508; genus CAG-269. The sequence goes on from CAMMHE010000004.1 coordinate 4,426, forward strand.
TTAGCTGCTAATCTATATGCGGTTCTTATTTGCTCTATTGTTACTTTATTTGTTTTTAAATCTAGTATTTTATAATAATCCTTAAAAATCATTTGACATCCTCCCAATAAATGGTAGAGATATTATATCAAGTATTAAAAAAAAAATCCATAGTTTTATGGATTTTTTAATTATTTATTTTTCTTGATTAAAATACATTATTAAATGCTCTATTGTATCTTTATTATTTTTATCTAATATGTCAAATCCACTTAAGGAATAATTTAATGTCTTATTTTCTTTTACATTTAAATACTCACTAAAAATATCATCCAAACCAATTTTAAAAACATTACATATTTTAATTAAATTTTCATAAGATGGTTTAGATTTATTTTGTTCTACATCACTTATATATCTTGCTGAACAATCTATTGCTTCTGCTAGTCTTTCTTGTGTATAGCCATAACTTTTTCTTAACTTTTGTATATTTTTTCCTATTTTTATATTACTTGGTTTCTTCATTTATACCACTTTCTCTTGTTTTTTTGTATATATTATCAAAGTTTATTAAATGTATAAATGAATTTATACTGTAGTATATACGTTGTTATTTCATATTATTTACTTTTTGTATTTTTTTATTCTTATTTTATCACGAATTATACATTATTAGATTATTAACAAATTTATTTTATTTTTTTAATTTATTTATTAATTTATTTGCTATTTCAAAAAATTTCATTCCATTTGATGCTTTGATTAAAATAATATCTCCTTTTTTCATTTCTTTCTCTATTCTTTCAAAAATTTTCTTATTATTTTCCTCATAAAATATTTGTTGTGAAGGCATCCCTAATTCTTTTGCTCTTTCTGCAATATACTTTGCATTTTCTCCACTACAGATTAAGATATCAATTTTGCAAAGAACTAGTTCCTCTCCCACTTTTTCGTGCAATTGTTTTGTAAATTCTCCTAATTCTAACATATCCCCTAAAACTGCTATTTTTCTTTTTTTATTTAATGTAGTTATATAATTTAAAGAAGCCTTTATTGATTCATAGCTTGCATTATAAGTATCATTTATTAATGTTATATCATCTTTTAATTCAATTACTTCCATTCTTTTTTTGGTAAGCTCAAAATTTTTTATTCCATTAATTATCTGTGCATTTGAAATTTTTAATTTTTTTCCTACTGCAACTGCACATATTGCATTATAAATGAAATGTTCTCCCCCCACTGGGATTTCAATTTCTACTTTTTCTTTGTCATTTATATTACAAACAAACGAGCTATTATTTTCATTTATTTTAATTTCCTCTGCTGTTATATAGCTTTTATTATTTATTCCATATGTAATTATTTCGTATTTGTCATTATTTTTTTGAAACCAATCATGCAATAAATCATTATCATTGTTAATTACTACTACCTTTTCGTTCATTCCTTCTAAAATTTCTAGTTTAGCTTTTAATATATTCTCTCTTGACCCTAAATTTCCTATATGTGATGTTCCGATATTTGTTATAACTGATATAGTTGGTCTAGCAATATTTGTAAGCTTTTTAATTTCGCCAGAATGATTCATCCCCATTTCTATTACAGCCACTTCTTCATCATTAAGTCTTAATATTGTTTGTGGTAATCCTATATGATTATTATTATTTCCTTCTGTTTTTAATGTTTTATATTTTTGAGATGTTACACTTGCTATAATGTCTTTAGTACTTGTTTTTCCAACACTCCCCGTAACGCCTATTACTTGTATATTATACATTTGTCTTTTATATGTAGCAATTTGTCCTAATGCTTTTAATGTATCTTTAACTTTTATTAATACTTTTCCTTTTAAGTCATATTCTTCTAAATCTTTATCTTCTAATTTTATATCCTCGATTATTGCCACTACAGCTCCTTTATCAAATGCCTCTTTCCATAAATCACTTCCATTAATTTTTTCGCCTTTTAATCCTATGTAAATATCTCCTTGCTTTATTTTTCTTGTGTCTGTTATAAAATTTTTACATTCCTGATCTTTTTTACCTATTATTAGTTTTCCTTGTGTAATTATTAATATATCTTTTACAAATATTTTTTTAGTTTCCATTTTTATTTTCCTTTCTTCTGAATTATATTATAATACATATTTTATTTCAACTATTTTTATTAATATAAAAGTTCTATAATTATAGATTTTAATTTATAATTATAGAACTTTTAGCTAAATTCGTTAAAAATATATTTGTAATTATTCTACAGATCTATTTGCTATTTCAATGGCTTTAGTAACTATATTACCACATGTTTTTGAGGAAACATTTTTCCAACTTCCACCATCAGCTTTTACTTGATCATATACGCCTAACTCTTTTGCTATTTCTGTTCTGAGATTTTCAGATATTAATTTACTATTTCTAGACATTAGTATCCCCCTCCCAATCATATTATGTGCAGAAATTATTTTAATATTTATTTATTCTTTTGGTAAAGTAAACATTTTTAGCCAAATTAATACTTTTATTCTGTAAGTGTTCCATTTCCTGTATTAGTTATTACTAATGTATCAGTTTCCTCACCAGTTTCTACATTTACATAAGTTAAAAATTCTATTTCGTCTATTTTTCCTTGAAATTCATAACAAAATATTTCTGTATTCCATTCTGTTGGTATTATAGCCAATCTTTGATTTGTAATTTGAATATTTTTATTTAGTTTATTTTTGGCTTCTTCTATTGATATTTTAGGTTCTACTAATTTTCTTTCATAATGATTATTTAAATATCCTGTTGTCTCTATTCCTAAAATTTCACCATTATCTAATGCTATTTTTACTTTAATTAAATCTGGATAAACTATTACACTACTATTATTATATTTTTGTTCATATGCAAAGTTGATTGTTGAAGCTCCACCTTCTTTGATATAGTAAGTTGACTTCATATTTGGAAATCCTTTATTTTCTAAAAATTGTCTTGCCTTTTCTTTTGCTTCTTCATCAGATATTACTTCTGCATTAATTTCTCTATCTGAATTCATTGATATAATTTTTCCACCTATTTTTGAAACTGAAATATTAATGTTTTCATCTTTTGCTCCTTTTATACCAAAAGTATAAGCTTGCAAATCTCCATTTTCTGATAATCCATAGCTCGTTAGTTCTTTTATATTATCTTTTCCTAAAAATTCTTCGACTTTTTGTTTTGCCTTTTCTTCATCTACTTCTTCGCCTTGCAATCCCTTTTTTTCTGTATTAGTTAAATGTTCTGAAAAAGCTCCATCATAAATTAGTCCAGAATATTCATGAAAATTTTCTTCTAGAGCTGAAAAACTATCTTGTGATATATTACTTACTTGTTGAGCAAATAATACATTACTATCTTTTTTCAGTTCATCCCATTTTATTCTTCCAGTATTTATATCTTCTGATAATTGATTTAATACATTTGATAAATCAACACTATATGTGTATAAATCTTTTAAGTTATTTAGATCATCTTCTGATAAATTCTCATTATTTATATTCTTTCTAGACAATGTATAACTATATTCACTTACTTGATTTAAAAATTTTTCTGTATTTGCCAATTCTTGACTCTCCATTGGTAACATACCTAAATAAGTTTGAGCTAAATTTGCTTCTCTCCATACATGAGTTAATGTATCTGCTCCATGTTTGTCATCTGTTGTAATAAGTGATTTTGCAAGATAAGTTTTGACATTTTGTACATAATCTACTAATTCATAAAATGCCATATTATAACTGTTTTCTGTTGATACTTTAAAAGCTCTTTGTTTTTCGTATAAATTATATCCTAATATTAAAGATATAATTATTAGAGTCGAAATTACCAAAACTAAAATATTTTTCATTTTCATAGCTAATCTCCTTTTATAGGCTACAATATTTCTAACCTTTAAATATTTATTTTTTATTTTCTTTTATTTTGTTATTTTTTTGAAGATTTTATACAACTTTTACAATTTTTATGGTAAAATTAATTAAATTTATTTTTTATATTAAATTTTTGCAAAAAGTGAAAGAGGTTATTAAAATGAAAAAAATTATAATATTTTATGCTTCATATGGTGGTGGGCATTTATCTGCTGCTCGCTCAATTAAGGAATGTATAGATAATAATTATGATAGTTTTGATTCAGAATTAATAGATTGTGTTAAATACATTAATAAGGCTTTAGATATTGTAACTACTACTGCTTATTCCGAGATGGCAAAAAAAGTTCCAAATGCATGGGGACATATTTATAAACAATCTGAAAAAGGTCCTCTTGCCAAAATTAGTTCTGCTTCAAATAAAATAATGGCAATTAAATTAAATAAATTATTACAAGAAAAACAACCAGATCTGATTATTTGCACACATCCATTTGCAAGTCAAATGTGTAGTTATTTAAAAAAGAAAGAAAAATTAAATGTTAAAATTGCTACAATTTTAACTGATTTTGCAATTCACAATCAATGGATTGTTGGTCATGAATATATTGATTATTTTTTTGTTTCACATTTAGGAATGAAAGAAGCCCTAATAAAAGAAGGCATTTCTAATGATAAGATATATGCCACAGGTATACCATTATCTAACAAGTTTTTATTAAAATATGACAAATCTGAAATATTAAAAAGTTTTGGTTTATCACCAAATAAAAAAACAGTATTATTTTTCGGTGGTGGAGAATTTGGACTAGGTAAATCTCAAACATTTAATATTTTTAAATCCTTTGTTTTAAATAATAATAATATTCAAATTGTAGCTATATCTGGTAAAAATGGTAAAATGAAAGAAGATTTTGAAAATTTTGTTGAAGAAAATCATAAGGAAAATTCTGTTAAGATTTTATCATATACTGATAAGGTTGCACAGTTGATGAGTATATCTGATTTAGTTGTTACTAAACCTGGTGGTCTTACTACTACAGAAAGTTTAGCTTCTGGGCTTCCTATTGTTGTAATAAACCCTATTCCAGGACAAGAAGAAGAAAATGCTGAATTTTTAGAACAAAATGAAGTTGCCATTTGGATAAAAAAAGGAGATAATGTCGAAGAAATTTTAAATAAATTATTTTCTGATCCTGATAAAATGCAAAAAATGAAAATTAGAGCAAGACTAATGGCTAAAAGAAACTCTACAAAAGATATTTGTGATATATTATTAAATTAGTGCTAATTTTTTATTAATTATTGCACAAAATAAAAACATCTCATAATATAATAATATTAAAGATGTTTTTTATTTTGATGTAATCTTGGAGGTTTTTATGTCTTCTAAAAATAATTGCTCTTGTGCAGGTTTTGATCTAGTTGGTCTTTCTAGTTCTCTTGCATTTCTAATTAGTAATAATTTCGATTCTGAAGATTTAGGAATTTTAGCAGCTTTTATTACAAGTCTTGGTGATAATTTAGCTCTTATAGCTGCTTCTAAAGCTTCATGTGAATCTAAAAATAAGTAAAACCTTTTATAATTCTCTTCTTCCTTCTAGTGCTTTCATAAGAGTAATTTCATCTGTATATTCTATATCTCCTCCAACTGGAATTCCATGTGCTATTCTAGTAGTTTTAATTCCTAGTGGCTTTATTAGTTTTGATAAATACATTGCTGTTGCCTCACCTTCTACTCTTGGATTTGTCGCTAAAATTACTTCTTTAACAGTTCCATCCATCAGGCGTGCTAATAATTCTTTTATCTTAATATCTTCTGGTCCAACTCCATTCATTGGTGAGATTGAACCATGTAATACATGATATGTGCCTTTAAATTCATGTGTTTTTTCCATTGCAATAATATCTCTAACATCTTCTACTACACAAATAATACTTTTGTCTCTTTTTGAATTTGCACAAATTGGACATGGATCTGTATCAGATATATTGTAACATTTAGAACAATATTTCAGATTTTTTTTTGCATTTAATATTGATGTTACAAATTCATTTGTTTCCTCTTCTGAACTGTTTAATATATAAAAAGCAAGTCTAGCAGCAGTCTTACTTCCTATGCTAGGTAACTTTTCAAAACTTTCTATCAATTTTTCTATTGATGGTGAATATAATGACATTTCGTACTCCTCATATTATATTTATTACATAATTCCAGGTATATTGAATTTTCCCATTGAAGCTGTTTGTGCACTATCCACTTTTTTTAGTGCATCATTTACACATGTAAGTATCAAATCTTCAAGCATTTCTACATCTTCTGGATCTACTACTTCTGGTTTTAGTTTAATTTCTTTTATTATTTTTTCTCCTGTAACTTTTACACTTACTGCTCCTCCGCCAGCAGTACTTTCAAATTCCTTTAATGCAAGTTCTGCCTGTGACTTTTCTAAATCTGCTTGCATTTTTTTAGCTTCTTTCATTAAATTATTGATGTTCATTCCACCAAATCCTCCCATTCCTCCTGGGAATCCACCTCTTTTTGACATATTAATCATCCTTTCTTTTTTATTAAGTAATACTAAATGGTATTCCATTTCCAGTAGCAAAATTTGATATTTCTGTATCATTTGTAACTGTTTCATCGGTTTGTGGTACTATATATTTTATTTGCATTTTTTTACCACATGCATCTGATACTAATTCTGATATTTCTTTTATACTATCTTGTTTTTCTAATACTGTTTTTGCAAAAGGAGTTAATGCTTTTGCAAATTCTATTCCTATAGTTTCTTCATTTATTTCTCTTGCTTTAGTATTCATTAAATTTGTATAAAGCATTATTTTTCCGTTGTTTTTTAAATCATTTACTATTTGTGGCCAATATTCTTGAGTTTTTCCTAAAGGAATTTTAGTTGATGCTTTTATTGTATTTTTACCTGAACTATCCACATTCTTTAAGCTTGTTGTGGATATTCCTCCTGTTTTCTCTGCCACAGAAGTATTTGATAAAATATATTTTTCTAGTTTTGAAAGCCTTTGTTGTAAGTCATAATCCATATTATTCACATTATCTATATTAGAACTTGAAACATTATTATTTGAGTTATTTTCACTGCATAATTTTATAATTCCTGCTTCAAAAATAATTATTTTTTGAGTTGAATTTTTCATATCATTTTCTAAATTAGATAATTCATAAATTAATTTAATTGCTCTTTCCTTTGAGATTTTTCCTGCTATTTCTTTTATTTTATTTATTTCTTCATCACTATATAATTCTAATTTTCCATTTGACTTAAATACTAATATGTCTTTAATATATTTTATAATTTCCCATATTAAATTATTTAAGTCTTTTCCTTCTTCTAAAATAATATTAATGGTTTCTAATACTTTATCTATATCATATTCTATAATAGCTTTTACAATACTATTAATATATGTTGTTTTTGGTATTCCTACTAAATTTTTTATTCTATCTTCATCAATATTATTTTCTCCGTCTTGAATACATCTTTCTAATATAGATAATGCATCTCTCATTGCTCCTTCTGATAAACTTGCAATTATTTCTAATGCTCCTTTTGTTATATCTATATCACTTTTTTCACAAATTATTTCTAGTCTTTTTACTATATCCTGATTTGAAATTCTTTTAAAATCAAATCTTTGGCATCTAGATAAAATTGTTGCAGGTAATTTTTGTGGTTCTGTTGTTGCTAATATAAATTTCACGTGTTCTGGAGGTTCTTCTAATGTTTTAAGCAGTGCATTGAATGCTCCAGTTGATAACATATGAACTTCATCTATTATATATACTCTATATTTAGCTTTAGTTGGTAGAAAATTCACTTCTTCTCTTATATTTCTAATATCTTCTACACTATTATTTGATGCTGCATCCATTTCCACAATGTCTGTTAATGATCCATTTATTGCTCCTTTACAAATTTCACATTGATTACATGGTTCTCCATCTTTAGGATTCAGACAATTCACAGCTCTTGCTAATATTTTAGCAGCAGAAGTTTTGCCAGTTCCTCTTCCCCCATTAAATAAATAAGCATGACCTACTCTTCCTACTATTATCTGATTTTTTAATGTTTTTGTTATAGCTTCTTGCCCAACCATTTCTTCAAATGTCATTGGTCTGAATTTTCTATAAAGTGCTGTGTACCCCATATTTTCACATCCTTTATATCAATTTTAAAAAATGGTGTGAATTCTAATCTTTCTATGGAAAGCACGTCCACACAAAAGTATCTATTTATTGCTGCTTCCTCCCGGACCTGACAAGGTTCATAGGCTTTTGTTGGCTTGCCCTCCATACAAAGATTAGCTTCATACCATTTGTATTATATACTCTATTCTTTTTTTTGACAAGTATATTTTATATTAAATTTAAATAATTTTAAATATTAGATTGCTTAAATCTGTAATTTCTAGATTAGCTGTTCCGTTAGCTACTACACCACTTATTGGCAATTCAAGATTTACTGTTGTCTGATATTCCTTTTTATTTAAAAGTTTTATTATTATATCAAAAGATAGACTAAATTTTATTTCTTCCTCTTTGACATTTATATTTTCTAATAATTTATTATAATTTATTTCTTGTGCATCATTTGAAATATATTTCCCTATAGTATCATTTCCACATCTAAAAGCTATTAGACCACCTTGATTTGAGATTGTTAATTGTTTTATATTCGACTCTAAATCTCCTTTATATGTTAGTTCACTTATTTTTAGTTCTGGGATATTGTCAAACATTTTATTTTCTTCTATTGATGGTTTATAAATTGTCACATTACCTTTTTCTGGATTATTTATATTAAAGTTTTTTAATTGTATTGATTCTATTATTTCTGTTTTTCCATAATTTTCATTCTTATCTATGTATAAATAAATATCATTATTTTGTTTAACATCAATTGCCCATTTATTTTTTATATCTTCTTCATTTGTACTATTGTTACCATCAGTAGAACTTACAATTACTATTTTATTTATTTTAAAAGGCAGATTTGTTTCACCTTCTACATGATATTTTAAAACCATCATAATTAATGCAAATATTATTGAAATTGTTATTATGATTCCTAAACTTATTTTTATTATTTTTACTTTTGTTCTTTTATCCATATTTTTGTTATGTGATTTCCTTTCTATTCATTGTAATCATCAAGATCATTTAGTTTGTTTTTTCATTGTTCTTAATTCTTTAAAAAAATCTTTTAAAATTTTTTCACACTGTTCTTTTATAACATTAGTCTCAATTTCTACATTATGATTAAAGGTAAAATCTTTAAATAAATTAAGCTTTGATCCTGCAGCCCCTGTTTTTTCGTCCATTGCTCCTATATATATTTTTTTTATTCTAGAATTAATAATCGCTCCTGCACACATAGCACAAGGCTCTAATGTTATATACATTTCGCAATCTAGAAGTCTCCAAGAATTCAACTTTTTACTTGCTTTCTGTATTGCCAGTATTTCTGCGTGTTTTGTTGTATCCGCTTTTGTTTCTTTTAAATTGTGTGCTCTTGAAATTATTTTTCCATCTTTTACAATTACAGCTCCTACTGGTACTTCTAATTTTTTATACGCCTTTTTTGCTTCTTTTATTGCTTCTATCATAAAAATTTCTGTTTCAGATTCTTTTTTCATAAATTTCCTTTTTTGTTTCTAAATTGGTGTGCCCATGCGGACTCGAACCACAATCGGTCGCTTAGGAGGCGACTGCTCTATCCTGCTGAGCTATGAGCACATACACTTTATATAATATAACACTTTTATTGAATTTTGTAAACCTTTCTTTTTTATTTTATTATGTTATGTATTGTAATTTTATAGTATTCTTCTGGATTTTTTTTATTTTTGGTTGTATAATAGTGAATTAGTATTTTAGTTAAGAAAGGATCTAAAAAAATGCAACAAATATTAAGCCCTTTAAGAAAGGCTATTGAAGAATATAATATGATTGAAGAAGGAGATAAAATAGCTGTTTGTCTTTCAGGTGGCAAAGATTCAATTACTTTACTTTATGGTTTAAAAGCTCTACAACGTTTTTATCCAAAACATTTTGATTTAATTGCTATAAGCATAAACCCAGGATTTGATTTTTTTAATGAGAATTTATTAAAAGACATCTGTAAAAAAATTGACATCCCACTTTTTATTGAAAATAATCATGCAAAAGAAATAGTTTTTGATATAAGGAAAGAAAAAAATCCTTGTTCATTATGTGCAAATTTGCGTAGAGGTATAATAAATAGCATAGCAATTAAAGAACATTGTAATAAAATTGCTTTAGGGCATAATCAAGATGACGTTTTAGAAACATTTTTACTTAACTTATTATATACTGGTACTATAAATACTTTTTCTCCCATAAGTTTTATGGATAGAACAAAAATAACTTTAATTCGTCCTTTGGTATTTACTTCTGAAAAAGATATTAAAAAATATATTAAAAGAAACAATATAGCAATTATGAACAAGGTTTGCCCAATGGATGGTAAATCAAAACGTGAAGACATGAAATTACAAATTATATCTTGGCAAAAAAATATTCCAATGATTAGAGCCAACCTATTTGGTGCAATTTTAAGAAATTTAGATGATTGGAAATCTCATAATAATTAACTTATTGATTATATTTTAGTAATAAAGATGATAAAATTTAAAACAAAGTGGACTCAATATTAAACTTTTGTGTTTAATAATTTGAGTCCACTAAAAATAAGAACACTTACTTATGTAATAGATTTTTATGAATTTCTAACTAGTTCCTCCATAGATTTTTTTAGTTTTTCCAATTCTATTGTTGCTATTTCTTCACTCTTTCCTTTTATTCCTACATATAATTTAATTTTAGGTTCTGTTCCAGATGGTCTTAGACAACACCAACAATTATTTTCTAATTCATAATATAAAACATTTGATTTTGGCAGACCTGTTGTTGTTTCATCTCCTGTTATCATATCTTTTTGATAATCTCTGTCAATATCTTTAAATATCAATACTTTATATTCACCTATATTAGTTATATTTTTGTTGCGCATATTATTCATCATTTGCTTTATTTTTTCTGCTCCCTCTGCTCCTTCTAAAACAATTGAAACTTGGTCTTCTTTATAATATCCATATTTTTTGTAGATGTTATTCATTTGATCCCATAAAGTTAGCCCATTTGATTTATAATATGCTGCTGCCTCACATAAAGACATAACTGCTGCTATTCCATCTTTATCCCTTGCATAATCTCCTATTAGACATCCATAACTTTCTTCAAATCCAAATACATATGTCTTATCTTTTAATTCTTCAGCTTTTTTCATAATTGCCCCTATGTTCTTAAATCCTGTTAGTACTTCTATTGCTTGTAATCCATATTCATTTGCAATTGCTCTAGTTAAATTTGATGAAACAATAGTAGTTATAATCATTCCGTTTGTAGGCAAAATATTTTTTTCTTTCATTTGTGATATTCTATACTCTGCTATTAGTAGTGCTGACATATTTCCTGTATATGGCATATAATTTCCTGTTTTTGTATCTTTAGCAAATATTCCCAATCTATCAGCATCTGGATCTGTCGCTAATACAACATCAGCATCTACCTTATTAGCTAATTCTAGTGCTAATTTAAATGCTTTTTTATCTTCTGGATTAGGATAATCAACTGTTGGAAAATTTCCATCTGGGTCTTTTTGTTCTGGTACTACATATACGTTTTTAAAACCAAGCTCTCTTAATAACCTTTCCGCTATTGTATTTCCTGTTCCATGCAATGGAGTATATACAATCTTTAAAGTTTGTCCTTCTTCTTTTACTATTTCAGGATTTAATACCAGCTTTTTTAATGTATTAATATACATATCATCCATTTCTTTTCCAATAATATTAAATAATCCTTTTTCTATAGCTTCTTGTTTACTGATAGTTTTTATTTCTTTAAAGTCTTTTATTTCTCTTACTTTTTTAATTATTTCTTTATCTCTTGGTGCTATGATTTGTGAACCATCATCCCAATAAACTTTATATCCATTATATTTTGGAGGATTATGGCTCGCAGTTATCATTATCCCTGCTGTACATTTTAATTGTCTTATAGCAAATGACAATTCTGGAACAGGTCTTAAATTTTCAAATAAATATGTTTTTATTCCATTTGCATTTAAAATTAATGCTGTTTGGATGCTAAATTCATCAGACATTTTCCTAGAATCATAACTAATTGCTACTCCTTTATTTTGGGTGCCTTGTTCTAAAATATAATTTGCTAAACCTTGTGTTGCCTTACCTACAGTATACTTATTCATTCTATTCGTTCCAGCTCCAATTATCCCTCTTAAACCAGCTGTTCCAAATTCTAACTCTTTATAAAATCTGTCTTCTATTTCTTTTTCATTATCTCTAATTTCTTGTAATTCTGTTTTAGTTCTTTCGTCAAATTCATCACTTTCACACCATCTTTTATATTCTTCTAAATAATTCATTTTTTATCCCTTCTTTCTTATAAACTTATTATATCTGATATTATAATATTTTTAGCTTTATAAAAACACAAAAGGTTAAAAGTTAATTTTACAATTAATTCTTTTAACCTCCTTTTTATATGCTTTATAAATTATTTTTTTAAATTCTTGTGAAAATTATTATATAATTCTCGTGCTGTTTCTGGGCTATCTACACCTGTTGCATTTTTTACAGGTGCAAATTCTTCTTCTCTTTTTACTCTCAATATTGCCATATCATCTAATTCTCCAAAAGCATCAAATAAAAATGCTTCAAATTTATATGCATTTGGTCCGATTTGGTACTACTTTATTGCCATCTTTATCAATATATGTGGCCTTTTTAAATGCACTATGATATGGTAATGGTGTTGAACCCATTCTTTCTATAGAAGAAAGTTTAAATAAATTACATAAAATATGTGATTCTCCATATATAAGTTCTCCATTTTTATCTCTAGCTTCTGCCATTTCTTGAGATATTTCTGAATATTCAATTACATATGGTTTACCATTTTTTTTGCAAAATACTCCTACTTTCTCTTGAGGATTAGCTTTTACTAGAGATTTCCCTGCAGCTGTTACATTTTTTTCTATTGCTATTCCCATCAAAACAGGATCTACCATTTTTACTAAACAATTATCTACTCCTCCAACGAATACCCATTCAATACCCATTTCATGCATTTTTTCAGTCATTTTATTTCTTACTAATGCTTCAAATATTCCTCCATGACCATTTGCTGCTAATTTTACTAAACCATCTTCTCCTATTAGTATTTTTCCTTCGGTATCAATCATTGGAAGTTCTGCTTGCTCAAAAAAGAAAATATTTTTATTTTTTTCGTATCCGAAATATTTATTTCTTTCAAAAAATTCTACAGTAGCATCATTATTTTCTCTACTAGTCATTATAAACCAAGGTATTATGACATTATATTTTTTTTGTTCTTCCTTTAGATAATCACTTAATAATTCAAATAATGATTTATGAGAGTCTAAACCTATATCATATGTTCCTTTTGGTCCATTATGTCCTAATCTAGTACCTTGTCCCCCTGCCATTGTAACTGTAGCAAGTTTTCCTTGAGAAATTGCCTTTTTTCCTATATCTTCATATTCTTTAAATTTTTCGTTTAATTTGTATTTATCTAAATATTCTATAGGCTCAATTGTATCATTAGATAAATCTACCCCTTTTGTTGCATTATTATAAAGACTTGTAATTAAATCAAAATCAATTTCTTGTAATTGTCTTATCAACTCCTTTTTTTTGTTTTCTGATAATTTTTCAAATCCATTAAGTAAATGTTCTTGTCCATATTTTTTTAATTTCCATTTAATTTCGTCTAAAGTTTGCTCCATAAAATTCTTCCTTTCTTTTTTCATGTATTTTTATACTATATAACATTTATTGTTTTTTTTCAATACTTTTTTGTAAATTGTTTAGAACACCTTCATGTTCATCTACTAATATATGCATTTCTTCTTTCACTTCATCAAATAAATAACAATTTATAATCTCTATCATAGAATTCTTTTCTATTAGAACAGACTCTATTTGTTTATTTATATTGCTTACAAAATTTTTAGATCCATTAACAATTATTACTGCATTTTTAAGATTCTTTTTTATATCAATATTATTATTATTCCATGCTAAATTTAATATTCTTTCTTTATTTTTTATGTTAATTTTTGAAATTAAAATTTTTACACTTTCTTCTAAATTATTTTCAGTTACAATTATTATTTTTTTATTTTCTTCAATCTTCTTATTTATAAAAGGTACGATTGTCATTTCTAAATGAAAATCACTTGCATAAAAACAACATTTCTTTTGTAAAATTTTCTGACTTGTAGTCATATTATTCCTCCTTTTTAAGTAATAGCATTTATTACTATTCCAGTCTTTTCTTCAGTTATTTTGTAATTTTGTTTACTGGTAAATTTTACCATTTCATTTCAAATATGTCAATAATATTTCAAATAAATTTATACAATTTTTTTCGACATCAGTATATTTTTAAAAATTTGGTTAATACTTATTTTAAAGAAAAATTTTTACAAAAAAGTTTTATTTTTTTAATGGAGGATGCTTATGAAAAATTTATTAAAATTTATATCAAATTCCAAAGTAAAAGCTGGCATTATTTTATTTTTTTTACTTAACTGTTATATTTTCTTATGTGCCTTTAGTTATGTAGAAGCTGTATCCTACGATATATCAAACAGTGTTTTTAGATTACATGTTATAGCTAATAGTGATAGCGTTCAAGATCAAAATTTGAAATATTTAGTACGTGATAGTTTATTAGACTATATGAATAAATTATGTAAGAATATTAATACAAAAGAAGAAGCAATTAATTTAGCAGAAGAACATAAAGAAGATTTTGAAAATATTGCTCTTGAAGTAATTCATAAAAATGGATATGATTACTCTGTTAATATCAACATTGGTAACTTTAATTTTCCAACAAAATCATATGGTGATATTTCCCTACCTGCTGGAATGTATGATGCACTTAGAGTTGAAATAGGTAAAGCAGAAGGACAAAATTGGTGGTGTGTAATGTTCCCTTCTTTATGTTTTATAGATATAAATTCAGGTGTTGTAAATGAAGATTCAAAAGAAGTTCTTGAAGATAATCTATCAGAAGAATCATATAATATAATTTCAGATACCTCTAGTAATACTATAAAGTTTAAATTTAAATTATTGGAATTTTTTAATAGAAATAATGTTACAACTGCGAAAAAACAAAAATAGTTATTTAATATATAAAATAATAAAAAATAGTTGTAAATTTTAAAATTTTGTGCTATATTTTTGTAAAATAGAGTGTATTTATACACTCTCTTATTTTTTGGGGGTATACAATTGGAAAAATTATTAATTAAAGGTCCTACACGTTTAGAAGGAGAAGTTACAATAAATGGTGCTAAAAATGCCGCAGTTGCAATTTTACCTGCAACAATTTTAATTAATGGTACATGTACTATCGAAAATGTTCCAAATATTAGTGATATCAAAATCTCTTGCGAAATTTTATCCAGATTAGGGGCTAAAATAGAATGGATAAACAATAATACTTTATTTATAGATACAAGAAATATTAATACAACTCAAGCACCTTTAGATTTAACAAGTAAATTTAGAGCTTCCTATTACTTGATAGGCAGTATGCTTGGCAGAAAAAAGGCTATTCAAGTTGGAATGCCAGGTGGATGCAATTTAGGTCCAAGGCCTATTGACCAACACATAAAAGGTGTTGAATTACTTGGTGCAAAGGTAGAAGTATCTCAAGGAAAAATAACAGCTACAGCTGATAGATTGGTTGGAACTTCTATATATATGGATATTGTTTCTGTAGGTGCTACTATTAATGTAATGCTATCAGCAATACTTGCAGAAGGAACAACTACAATTGATAATGCTGCAAAAGAACCTCATGTAGTTGATGTTGCTAATTTCTTAAATACTATGGGAGCTGATATTAGAGGTGCTGGTACTGATATGATTAAAATTAATGGTGTTAAAGAGCTAAAAGGAAATGCCACATATTCTATTGTGCCAGATCAAATTGAAGCAGGAACATTTATGCTTGCTGCTGTTGCTTCTAAAGGTGATATTCTAATAAAAAATTGTATTACTAAACATTTAGAATCTTTAACAGCAAAAATTATAGAAATTGGTGGAAATGTTGAAGACTATGGAGATAGCTTAAGAGTATGGAATAATTCTAGGCCTTTAAAAGCTAATATAAAAACTTTACCATATCCTGGTTTTCCAACAGACTTACAACCGCAAATTGGTGTCGTTTTATCTATTGCTGATGGTAATAGTCGTATTAATGAAAGTATTTGGGAATCAAGATTTCAATACACTAGTGAATTAAATAAAATGGGTGCAAAAATAACAGCACAAGGTAAATCTGCATTTTTTGAAGGAGTAGAGAAATTATATGGTGCACCTGTTTATTCCTCTGATTTAAGAGCCGGTGCTGCTCTTATTATAGCTGGAATAATTGCAGAAGGAACAACTGAAATATACAATCTAGATCACATTGATAGAGGATACGAGAAAATAGAAGAGAGATTTAAGAAATTAGGAGCTAATATACAAAGGATATCTGAATAACTTTTTATATTATATTAATAATTTCAATACTATCTTCATAAATAAAAAATATATAATAGAAAGAGTAATAAAATGTTAAATTTTTGTAGTTTATATAGTGGTAGCAGTGGAAATAGCCTATTTGTGCAATCTGATAATACAAAAATATTAGTAGATTGTGGTGTTAGTAGTAAAAAAATAGAAAAAGCGTTAAATTTAATGAAAATAGATGCTTCTTCTATTGATGCTATATTAATTACTCATGAGCATATAGACCATATAAAGGGATTACCTATATTTGCAAACAAATTTAATATTCCTGTGTTTGCAAATATAGAAACTTTTGATCATATGGAAAAGGTAACTTCTAAAATGTCTAATGAAAAGTTAAAGCTGTTTAAAATAGATGAAAAATTTTCTATAGGAGATTTAAAAATATTACCTTTTTCTATCCCACATGATGCAGCTAATCCTTGTGGCTTTAATATTTTTAATGGTGATAAGAAAATAAGTATTGCAACAGATATCGGACATATGAATTCGCAAATTTTAAAAAAATTAGAAGGAAGCTCTTTTCTTCTTTTAGAATCTAATTATGATACAGAAGTACTAAAATGCTGTGCCTATCCTTTTAAATTAAAATCTAGAATTTCTGGACCTAATGGTCACCTTTCAAATGATATTGCAAGTAAGACAATTTCATATTTATTTAAAAATGGTCTAAAAAGTGCAATGCTTGGTCATTTAAGTAAAGAAAGTAATTTTCCAGAACTTGCTTATAATACTACTGTTAATGAGATTTTATCAACTGGGATAAATTTAGAATCTTTTAATCTTACAGTTGCAAGTAGAGATTTACCTGGAAGATTAATTACTATTTAATTTTTGAACATAAAATTTTTATGTTCATTTTTCATTTAATATATTTAACTGTAGGAAAAATAATAAAATTGAATAAAAATAAATATAAGCTTGGGGGCAAAATATTTTAAATTTTTATATGGGGTATGTTATTTTTTATTTTATTGGGATTATTATATAGATTTTAATTATTTGATTTTAATTATTTTTCCTACAAGATTAATACCAATTTAAAATTTGATAATGCTATTAGATTTTTAATTTTATTTTTTTAGTTAATATACTTATTAAGATTTTTTTGACAAAAACGATAATTATAAAAAATAATAAAATTTTGTGAAACATAAAATTTGTCCTTAATTTTTAGATAAATAATTTTAAACATTTTATTAAAATTTGTATAAAAATGTTTTTTATTAAGATATTATGATTTTACATTATATATTTTAAAATGTCAAGAAAAACTTCACGACAAAATTCGACATATTACTACGGATGTAATCATTCCAACAATATCTGCACTTAATGCTGCCCATAATACAAATCTTGTATTTTTTATTTTTACACTACTTGAATAAACTGCTATTGTATATATTGTAGTTTCTGTTGATCCCATAATTACTGATGCAATCAACCCAATTTGACTATCTACTCCAAAAGTTTTCATTATTTCAGTTGCAATTGCTATAGACCCACTTCCTGAAATTGGCCTCAATATTGCAAGTGGTAATATTTCACTTGGAACTTGAAAATGAGCTAAAAATGGGTTTAAAATATTTATAATTACATTTATTGTTCCAGAATTTTTTAACATTCCTATGGCAAAAAATAAACCTATTAACGTTGGAAATATTTTTATGACTATTTCTGCACCTTCTTTTGCTCCTTTTAAAAATAAATCAAATGTTTTTTTCTTTTCATTTATACCTTTAAAAATTATTATAAAAATAATTAAAGGCATTGCTATATTTGATATATAGTTTATCATAATAAATTCACTTTTCCTTTTCTTATATTAAGGTTTAAATTTTTTTATTTCTATCAAATTTTATAAACAATTTGGTAACAGTTATTGCAGTTACTGCTGCACATATTGTTGCTATCCATACTGGCACTATTATTCCTGCAGGATTTTCTGAACCTAATGAACTTCTAATTGCTATGACTGTTGTAGGAATTATCTGAAATGACGCTGTATTTAGCACAATTAACATAGCCATAGAATTACTTAATCTATTTTTATCTTGATTTTTTTCTTGCAATGATTGCATTGCTTTTAATCCAAGTGGAGTAGCTGCATTACCTAGTCCTAAAAGATTTGCTATAATATTCATACAAATTTCTTTATATTCTTTATCTTCTTTTTTCGTTTTAGGAAATAAAAAATGCATAACTGGTTTTAAAATTTTTTCTAATTTAATAATTGTACTTGTATTTATTGCAATTTCCATAATTCCGCTCCATAAACACATTGTTCCAAGTAAACTTATTGTCAAATCAACAGCACTTTTAGTACTATCAAAAACAGCATTATTTATATCTCCTATATTACCTGTAAGTACTGCAATAGCTATTGATATTATTATACACATTGGCCAAAAAATATTTAACATTTATCCCCCTTTTTTATTTACGAAATTTTTTAATTGATAATAATTATTGACCTTGTAAATAATTTATGATATATTTATATTAGGATTTATTAAAGAATTTAACATTGAGGAGGAATATTATGAAATCAACAGGAATAGTAAGAAAGGTAGATGAATTAGGTAGAATAGTCATTCCTATAGAACTTAGAAACAAATTAGATATTGCCATAAAAGACCCTATAGAAATATTTGTTGAAGGCTCTTCTATAGTTTTGAAAAAATACGAGCCTAATTGTATTTTCTGTGGCAGTTCTAAAGAATTGTCTACTTATAAAGATAAATTAATATGTGCAAAATGTTTAAATAATTTATCTGAATTATCTAAATAAATATTACCAAAAAAGACAAGCATTTATAGTTTACAAATACTAATGCTTGTTTTTTTATATATTTTTGTACTTATTTGTTTATGAAAATTTGATATATTTCATTTTTTGTTTTTTTTCTATCTTTTGCTATTTTTTTTATAATTTCATTTTTGGATAATCCTTGTTTTTCATATAACTTATAATGATCTTCTATATCTAATTCATCAAAGTTTTCTTTATTTTCAATATTCTTATTTGCCTCTATTATTAGAATCATTTCTCCTTTTAAATCATCTATTTTTGCAATCAAGTCATCTATTGGTTTTCTAATAAATTCTTCATGTATTTTAGTAAGTTCCCTAGCTAAAACAATGTTTCTTCCTTTTAAATAATCTTTTAAATCATTTAATGTTGTTTTCATTTTATGTGGTGCTTCATATAAAATAATTGTTTTATTAGCTTTTTTTATCTCTTCTAGTTTTTCTTTTCGAAGCTTTTTATTTAATGGTAAAAATCCTAAAAATATAAATTCTTTAGTTTCAATTCCTGAAGCAATTAATGCATTTATCATAGCACAAGCTCCTGGAATAGGTATAACATTTATATTGTTTTGTATAGCTTTTTTTATGACTTGCTCTCCTGGATCTGAAATTCCTGGTGTTCCTGCATCAGATACTAAAGCAATATTTTCCCCATTATTTAATTTTTCAATTATATAATCAGATTTTATATCTTCATTATGTCTATGATAACTTATTAAATGCTTTGAAATTTCATAATGATTTAAAAGTTTTAATGTTTGTCTTGTATCTTCTGCAGCAATTATATCAACTTCTTTTAAAATCTTCAAAGCCCTATATGTTATGTCTTCTAAATTTCCAATAGGTGTTGCAACTATATATAAATTTCCTTTCATACTCATTTTCTATTAGGTTCTTAATAATACCTAATATCCCCTTCCTCATTAAATTTCAAAAATTTTACACGTTTATTTAAAGTATGAATATTATATAATAATTTTAATTTTTTTGCAAAATTTATAAAGGATGTGTAAATATGAATAATTTATATCGATCTGCTACACCAATTAGATCTTCACAAAATAACGTTAAAAAACTAAATTTTAAAACTATTAAACATAACACTATTTGCTCTTTAAATGATGTTGAATATTTTCTGAATAATTTGAATGGTTTAGTACGCTATATTAAATTATATAAATTATTAAGGTAATTATTTAGTTGGTCTGTATTCGTCAGGAAAAACAGAATTTTCTTCGCCTTCTATTAGGAAACTAACAGATTCTACCTCTGTTAATTCTGTTAAAGTTTTAGCTATGGTATTTATAATATTATTTTTTAATGTTTCATCTTCACCAATATTTAGAATTTCTTTAGATAGATTTATTATTACACATCCTCCTTCAATACTAGAGTCATACACTTTTACACCATCTGGTATTATTTTTTCTAAATTATCGTTTTGTGTTCCTTGTATTAATAATTCTACTAATGTTTTATAAGGATTTATAGACAATGTGCGTGCATCTATAGCTCTTGCTTCTGCCATTATCTCTTTTGATTCTTTATTTATAAAGTATAAATTTACAACAGTTTCTCTATATTGCTCTTCACTTATTTCTTGTTCTGGAATATAGTCTTGATATAATTCATCTTCTTTTTGTGATTTGTTTTTTAAATATGATAATAAAAAATATCCTCCAATTAGAAGTAATATAAATAAAGTTAAAAATACAATTATAATTTTGTTTTTCTTCATTTTTTCTTCCTTTCTAGTACTTTGGATTATCAAATTTATAATTTGATAACTTTTACTTAATTTTTATTTAATATTATTTATATCCTGTCCCTTTTAGAACCTTTTTTATATAATTTTTAATTTTTATTAAAATTATTATAATTAACTATTTTTGAGTAAATATGAGAATTCAATAATAATTATACTATTTTATGATAATTGACAAAACTTCTTTTTAAGTATAAAATACATATATTTAGAAGAATTTATAATTTACATTAATAAAGGAGTTTTATATGAAAAAAAATATAGAGAATATTTTACATGTAGGTCTTGATGTTGGATCAACTACTGTAAAAATTATAGTAATGGATGAAGATAAAAATATAATTTTTAAAAATTATCAAAGACATTTTTCAGATACAAAAAATACAGTTTGTAATGTATTAGAAGAACTATGTAATAAATTTCCAAATAATAAATTTACAATTGCCCTTACAGGATCAGGTGCTATGTCTGCAGCTCGATTTTTAAAAGTTGTTTTTATTCAAGAAGTAGTTGCCTGTAAACGTGCAGTAGAAAAATATATTCCTGAAACTGATGTTGTAATTGAACTTGGTGGTGAAGATGCCAAAATTATTTATTTTGATAAATCTATTGAACAACGTATGAATGGTACTTGCGCAGGCGGTACAGGTGCTTTTATTGATCAAATGGCTTCCCTTCTTAATACTGATACACAAGGTTTAAATGATCTAGCTAAAAATCATAATATGATTTATCCAATTGCTTCTCGTTGCGGAGTATTTGCCAAAACTGATATCCAACCATTAATCAATGAAGGAGCTGCAAAAGAAGATATTGCTGCATCAATATTTCAAGCAGTTGTTAATCAAACAATCAGTGGTTTAGCTTGTGGTAGGCCAATTAGAGGTAAAGTTGCATTTTTAGGAGGTCCTCTTACTTACTTACCAGAACTTAGAAATAGGTTTATAGAAACTCTTCACTTATCTAATGATGAAATAATTGTTCCAGAAGAGGCTCACCTTTTAGTTGCAAATGGTGCAGCACTTGATTCCCTAAATGCAATTCCTATTACACCTGAAGAATTAAGAAATAAAATTGAAAATTTAAGAAATTCTCACGATAATACTTCACATCCATTAGAACCTTTATTTAAATCAAAAGTCGATTATGAAGAATTTAAAAATAGGCATAATTTATCAAAAGTTATAAAAGGGGATTTGTTAAATTTTAAAGGAGACTGTTTTATTGGTATAGATGCTGGTTCTACTACAACAAAATTGGTTTTAATCGATAGAAATGGTGCTATTTTATATTCATTATATGATAGCAATGAAGGAAACCCTCTAAATAGTGTAGTAAAAATGTTAGAAAAACTTTATACCGTACTGCCTCAAGGTTCTAAAATTAGATATAGTGGTGTTACAGGTTATGGGGAAAAGTTGATACAAACAGCACTAAATGTAGATTTAAGTGAAATTGAAACAATAGCTCACTATACTGCTGCCAAAAAGTTTGATCCAGAAGTTACTAGTATAGTAGATATTGGTGGTCAAGATATGAAATATATCAAATTAAAAAATGGAACTATTGATAATATCATGCTAAATGAAGCTTGCTCTTCTGGGTGTGGTTCTTTTATCGAAACTTTTGCCAAAAGTTTAAACTTAAGCATTTCTGACTTTGTAAATCAGGCTTTGGAATCTAAAAAGCCTGTAGATTTGGGTTCAAGGTGCACGGTATTTATGAATTCAAAAATAAAGCAAGCTCAAAAAGAAGGTTATTCAGTTGGTGATATTTCAAGTGGCCTTTCATATTCTGTCATTAAAAACGCAATTCAAAAAGTTATGAAGGTCAGAGATGTCGATACCCTAGGGAATCATATAGTTGTTCAAGGTGGTACTTTTTATAATAATGCTGTATTGCGTGCATTTGAAAAAATTGTTGGCAAAAATGTAATAAGGCCTGATATTGCTGGCCTTATGGGAGCCTACGGAATGGCATTACTTGCTAAAGAACAATTTGAATCAAATTTAGATATGGAATACATCTCAACCATTGCTTCTTTAGATGACATAAAACACTTAAATGTTGAAGTGACACATACTAGATGTAATGGATGTGAAAATCATTGTAAATTAACCATTAATAAATTTGGAAATGGTAAACGTTATATCTCTGGAAACCGATGCGAAAAAGGGAGTGGTTCTGTTACTGCAAATTCTAACCTTCCAAATTTAGTACAGTATAAATATAATAGATTATTTGACTATAAACCTTTAGATGCACAATATGCAATTAGAGGAACGATTGGTATTCCACGTGTCTTAAATATGTATGAAGATTATCCATTCTGGTTTACTTTTTTTACTGAACTTGGATTTAGAGTTATTATATCTGAAAAGAGTACACGTAAGACTTATGAACGCGGCATGGAATCAATGCCATCTGAATCAGTGTGTTATCCCGCAAAACTATCACATGGGCACATCGAAAATCTTATAGAAAGAGGCATCAAAACAATTTTTTATCCATGTATGCCTTATTCACGAAAAGAATTCGAAAAAGCTGATAATAAATACAATTGCCCTATAGTAATATCATATTCGGAAGTTTTAAAAAATAATGTTGAAGAATTAAAAAATCCTGAAATAAAATTTATTAATCCATTTTTACCTTTTGATTGCAAAAATCTTGTAAAAAAAGTTATGGAATTGGATGAATTCAAGGAATATAATTTTACAAAGCGAGAACTAGTCGATGCCGCTCAAAAAGCTGAACAAGAATACCAAAAGTTCAAAAAAGATGTACATACAAAAGGCGAAGAAACTGTAAGATATATTGAAGAAAATAACTTGAAAGGAATTGTTTTAGCTGGAAGACCTTATCATGTTGATCCAGAAATCAATCACGGAATTGATACATTAATAACTTCCCTAGGTCTTTGCGTTTTAACTGAAGATAGTGTATCAAATCTTACAGAAGCCAAAAGACCACTTAGAGTTGTTGACCAATGGGTATTCCATTCAAGACTATATTCAGCTGCTGACTTCGTTGGTAAACATGATAATTTAGAATTAGTACAATTAAATTCCTTTGGCTGTGGTGTAGATGCTGTTACAACAGATCAAGTAGAAGAAATATTATCAAGCTTTAATAAAATGTATACATTGATAAAAATAGATGAAGTAAATAATTTAGGGGCAGTTAGAATTCGTATACGTTCACTTATAGCAAGTATGAATAAGCGTTTAGCAGAAAAACAAGAAAAATCGACAGGAAATTATGAATTAAACAAAAAAGTATTTACAAAAGAAATGAGGAAAAACAATTATACAATATTAATTCCTCAAATGGCTCCTGTTCACTTCGAACTTTTAGAAAGTGCTGTTAAAGCATGTGGATATAATGCTGTATTACTTCGTGAATGTACTCCTCATACAGTTGAGGTAGGGCTAAAATATGTAAACAATGATGCATGTTATCCATCTATACTTGTTACTGGTCAAATGATTGAAGCACTTCAGTCTGGTAAATATGACTTAAATAAAACTGCATTAATAATGTCTCAAACAGGTGGCGGATGTAGGGCTACAAATTATATAGGATTTATTCGAAAAGCTTTAAAAGATGCTGGTTTTGGTAATATTCCTGTAATATCTTTTAATGTAGTTGGAATGGAAAAAATGTCTGGATTTAGCTTAACCCCTAGCTTAATGGAAAAATTATTAAAATCCGTTGTTTATGGAGATTTATTACAGAAGGTACTTACAAAAAACAGAGCTTATGAAATAAATAAAGGTGAAACTCAAAAATTATATGATCAATGGATGGTTAAGTGTAAAGAACTTGTAACCAAATCTACAAATAAACAATTTAAGCAAAGCATTTATGACATTATAAATGATTTTGAAAAGATAGAATTAGATACTAGTGTCAAAAAACCTAAAGTAGGAATTGTTGGAGAAGTATTAATAAAATATCACCCTTTCGGCAATAATTTTGTAGCAGATTTACTTGAAAAAGAAGGTGCAGAAGTTATATTACCAGATTTTATGGGATTTGTTAAATTTATGGCTACACATAAAATTACATTTAATTCTCTATTAAATATAAATAAGACTTCTTCTAAAATAAGTAAGTTAGCAATAAGCTTAATAGATATTTTAGAAAAAGATACACGTACAGCATTAGCTAGTTCTAAAAAGGGATATTTGCCACCTTGTGATATTTGGCATTTAGAAGATAAAGTTAAAGATGTATTATCTATTGGAAATCAAACAGGTGAAGGATGGTTTTTAACAGCTGAAATGATTGAATATATTGAAAATGATATTCCAAATATAGTATGTGTTCAGCCATTTGCATGCCTTCCTAATCATGTTGTTGGAAAAGGAGTTATAAAAACAATAAGAGAGAAATATCCTTTTGCTAATATTTCTCCTGTTGATTACGATCCTGGTGCTAGTGAAGCAAATCAAGCTAATAGAATTAAACTTTTAATGTCTGTAGCTAAAGACAATTTAAAATTTAGAAATAAAGAAATAAAAACATTGAAAGAAGAAAATCTTGAAAATAAACAAACTATTTATTCTTAAAATATTTAAAATAGGAATTCTAAAAATAAGAATTCCTATTTTATTATATATTTTTTATTTTTTCAATTTGTTCTTTTGCTACTTTATAACCTAAATTATACAAATAATCAATCTTATTAATATCTAATAGTGAAATTTTTTCTGTTTTTATTTTTAATAAATAATCTACTCCATCTAATTCATAATTTGAAAGTTCGTGTCCCATAATTTCTATTGATGCCATTATTATATCTATTATATTTTTGTCGTCATTTTGTTTTTCGCATTCTGTTTCAAAGCATACACATAAAACCTTATCTGCTCCATTTTCCTTTAATTCTTTCCAAGGTGTATTTTCCCTAATACCTCCATCTATTAATTTTGTTTTTTTAAAATCAGTTGGTGCAAAAACTCCAGGAAAACTACAGCTAGCTCTAACTGATTTTCCTATTTCTATGTCATAAATATAATTAATATTATCTGATATTTTTCTACAATTTTTTTCATTATTTAAATTATTTAAATTATTTGAATTATTTATTTTATTTAAATTTTTATTTTTTATTTGTTTAATTCCATTAGAACAAAAATAATAAATACTTCCATCATATACATCAATTGCGGGTATAATTAAATTATTTTTTATTTGATTTATATTTTTTATTTGTTTTTTTTGACAGGAATTATTAATTATTTTTTCTATTTTTTCTCCTGAATTTAATGCTTCAATAAATAACTTTCTTTTTTCTATTGATTTTTTTATTATATTCATAATATTTTTAAAATCTAAATATTTAATTTTTTTGCTGTATTGTTTAAATAATTTGTAAATTTCATCTGATTTATAACCACATGCATATAGAGAAGCAACAATACTTCCTGATGAAGTTCCTGAAATAAAATTAAATTTTATTTTTTCTTCTTCTAATGCCTTTATTACTCCTATATGAGCAGCACCTTTTACTCCTCCTCCTGATAATACTAAACCTAAATTCATAAAAATCACCTAATATATATTTATGCTATAAATATATATTAGGTAATATTTTTTAATTAAATTTTATAATATTAAAATATTTTTTCAAATAATTTTTGTAATTTAATTTTTATTAATTTATTTATTAATAATAAAATAATAGTAAAAATAATTATTATTAAAATAATTGCTAAATTTAAATTAATATCAATTAATATTTTACTTAAATATGATAAAACTAATATAATTAAAATAGTTAACACGTACTGAAATAATTTATTTTTATTTTGTTTAATTGCCTCTGTTTCATTATTCCAATTTAAATTTGGTTTTCTTAAATCTACTATTACCATTAAAAAACTATTTATTATATTAATTAAAATACTTATAATAAAAATGGCTATCAAATGAGGTAAAGATATTATTGGTATTAAATATTTTGCTACAGCTAAAATTACTATACACGATATCGTATTAAACATAATTTGTGGTACATTTAAGTATAAAAATTGTTTATATAATGATACTGGTATATATTTAATAAAATTTGCATTTTTTCCTTTACGTGAAATTACTGTAATTGATAAATTAGAAAATGTAAAAATAATTTGTATAATTGATAATATAATACAAATTGCCTCTATATTAAATTCTAATTGTTGTACTAATTCTGAAAAATCCTCACTTTTCATCATTTCTAAAAATACCGGATATAATATCATTACTAATGCACAAATTGATATTAATGCAATAATGGATGGTATAATACATTGCATAAAATATGTTGGATTTTTTATTAATTCTCTAAATTCTTGTTTTATATATGCCTTTTTTATACTATTTCTTTTATTAATTTTTTTTATTTTTGTTTTTTTAATTTTATTATTATTTATTTTTTCAATATTTTTTAAAATATTTTTTAAATATAAAATTTTTCCAGTAAATAAAAATATTATTAAAAATATTAAATTAAATAAAATAATTTTTAATATTTCCAAAAATAATTTAAAAAAACTATTAGATAATAACATAGTTACACTTGGATTTATTACTAAAAAATAATTATTTATTTCTTTTACTTTATTATTTATTACTTCTATTAAATTGATACTTTCTTGTTGTTGTATTTGTCTAATATATTCTGTATTCGACAGAATATTATTCATAATGAGAATCTCCAAAATAGAAATTATAATCATAAGTCCAATTGTAATAATAAATTGAAATATATCTTTATTTTTTATTATTTTTGATAATTGCATTAAAAATAGCATAATTATACTTACTACCAATGAAAATATTATTGGAAAAATTAATAATATTATTATCATGCCTATATAATACACAAGTGTTCTTTCTACCATTAGTCCATACATTAATATTGGAATAAAACCAAATAAAAATGTTGATATATACGCTATACTTAACAATACACTAAATCTTCCTATTAATAATTCTACTGGTTTTATTGGAAATGGAATAATATATTCTAAATCTTTTGAAAAATAATATATATTTGTACTTGCTAAAATTTGTTGAAATATTAATATTATTGCTAATATTAATAAATAAATATTTAAAAATATTTCTGGATTAGTTGTTTTCCTCAAAAAATCTATAATATCATGACTTAACATTGATAAGCTTATAATTAAGATAAGTACACATGCAGTATATATAAAACCTTTATTCTCTATTTTTCTTTTAAATATAGGCAATTCTGAAAAATACTCTTTACATAATACTTTACTTAAACTAATTATCTTTTTCATCGTTTTTAGTTATCTCCATAAATAATTCTTCTAATGATTTATTTTCTTGTAATTTTTGTTTTATTTCTTCATATGTTCCAACAAATAATAAATGTCCATTATTTATTATTCCTATTCTATCACATAATCTCTCTGCTACATCTAAAATATGAGTTGAAAAGAATACAGTATTTCCATTTTTAGCATGTTCTTTCATTATTTTCTTTAATTCATATGTTGATTTCGGATCTAGCCCTGTCATAGGTTCATCTATTATCCAATTTTTAGCATTAACCAGCAATACTCCAATTATTACTATTTTTTGCCTTGTTCCATGTGAATAACTTTGTATTTTATTATTTAACAAATCATTTATACCAAATCTTTTTGATAATTCTTCTATTTTTCCTTTTCTGACTTCAATAGGAACTTCATAAATATCTGATATAAAATTTAAATATTCTATTCCTTTTAATTTTAAAAACATATCCGGGCTATCTGGTACATATCCGAATTTCTTTTTAGCTTCTACTGGTTCTTTTTGTATACTTATTCCGTCTATCAAAATGTCTCCTTCATCTATGTTTAATATTCCTGTAATCATTTTTATAGTTGTTGTCTTTCCAGCTCCATTTGGTCCTAAAAATCCAAATATTTCTCCATCTTTTATTTCTAAATTTAATTTGTCAATTGTTTTTATACCTTTTTTATATGATTTTGATATATCATTTATTTTTATCATTTTTTGTTTCTCCTCATCAAATTTAAAAATTATATATTAATTATATCAAAAAAAGTGATAAGTTTAAATACTCTTATCACTTTTTTTAACAATTTAGTTTGTTCCAAATGACATTTCAAAATCTGTTCCATCATTTAATTTCATTATAATATTTAATACCCTTGATTCTGAATTTGATCCACTTGCATCAGTAATTTTAATTTTATACACATATAGGTTTTGCTCTTTTGTAAGTTCTATATATTCTATTTCGTTTTTCTCAAAGAAATATGATTGTACATATTGTATAAATTCCTGCTTTGTTGGATATTTATTATCTCTAAAACTTTTCGAAAGTACACTATATGAATATCCATAGTTTTTATCGTCTATTCCCATAAAAAACCTTTTTATATTCAAAACTATCTTTTCACTATTTGTAGAATTATTATAAGTTTCAATAAAATCATCTGTTGGAAGTGTGTACGTGTCTAAAGTTACAGTATATCTCATTGCTGAAGTTACTTCAAATATATAATATTTACCTAAAGAATCTTTAAAAGTATATATTGTTACATCATCTTTGTACTGTTTAGAATATTCTTGCATATAATACTTTGTTTTTTCAGTTATATATTGTTCATATTCCTCATTACTTGAAAAATCACTTGGTTCTTTTACATTACTTCTATCTAGTCCTTCAAATCTCTGATTATTGTTATTTATATACTCTTTAAAATCGCTATATTCCTGAAAGTTAATCTTTTTATAATCATTGTCTAAAATTTTATATGCTTCTTCTGGCGTATTTACAATTTTCTTGATAAAATCTTGAAAATATGCTCTTGCAATATTATCTTTATCCAAATTTTGATAAGTAATTTTGTTAAAATCATTTGATTCAATAGAACTTATTCTTTGTGCATTAACTTCTAATCCTTTTTGTATTCCTTCATTATATTTTTCTTCGCTAATTGGACATATTGAAAATGTATTATTATTCCTATCTAAATTTATCAATAGCGTTTCACTTGTTCCATTATTAGATATTTTTACATAATATATTTCATACACTGTCGTTCCCAATGCATACATTTCATTAATTTCATACTCCTCATAACTGGTCAACTTTGATAAAATATTTTGTTCATTAAGATTATTACTGTTAATATATTCTTTGTATAATATATTATATATAGCATTTGAATTGGATTCTTTTAAATATTTATAATATATATTTATTATTTTATCAATCGTAAAATACATATTTTCTGATTTTACTTCAAGCATTTTTTCACCATTAATAATTTCAGAGGGATTATTTTCTAATGTATCAAAAAAATTAGTTCTTTCTTCATCATCATCTGATATTTGAGAATCTGAATTTTTTCTTAAACCTAGTATAGCAAATATTACGATTCCAGCTAAAACTATTAAAATTATTAATAATGCTATTATCATTTTTTTTATATTTCTTTGCAAAACATCACCTTCTTTATTGTTTTGGTATAAGGTATCCATAAATGTCAGGATCTGTAACAGGATAGTTTATTATAGAAACTATATTATTTCTCCACCCATTTCCCCCTTGATTTCCTCCTATTGTTTTGATCATTCCATTTTCACAACTTACTACCATAGCCACATGATCTACTGTATAAGAGGAATTAGGATAACTGAAATATATTAGCCATCCTGGTTCAGGTTCTGTTCCTGGTGGTGCCCAATGTTCTTCTCCTAATGTCGCTTTAATTTCTGTTTCTAATAATACGGTTCTTGATGCCCCACCTATCGCATCAATTAAACCAACTGAATCATAACAGTATGATACAAACATTGCACACCAATCACTTGCTACAAATGATAATGGAGAATTTGTACCCCTTCCTCTTGATGCTACATAATTAAATAGTGTTGGGGGTGAAGCACTATGCTCTCGATCACTATCTAAATATATATCCCAACCAGTTTTTCCTTCCCACTGCAATGCAAATTCTACAACAGAAGATGCAGCTTCTTCATAAGTAAATAATTTTTCTTCTGCCGCTTCATCTGACGGATTTCTATTTCTTGCATAAGATGCGGGTATAGAAGAGGCATTAAAACCTATTTTTGATATGTCCTCTTGACTGTAAAACATATATCCATTTTGTTCTCTTGAAGCTCCTGCACTATTAGTTCCACCAAAGTTCATTGTTCCTTTAACATAAGTTTCAAAACTTGCATCTCTAGATTTTAACCATCCACTATAATATCTTCCGGGCAGAATATCCTCCAGCCCATTTTGTACTCCACCAGTTTGTCCAAATATATCTATTAAATTCCCATGAATTTGGCTCAAATCCATTTGACTGTGCTTCTTCATATACTGTTTTAAATGGTTTATAAGATGATGAATTTTCACTTGTAGCAACATAATCTAGATTACCTGTAGCATGAACAATATATGTTAAAGCAAATAATTGTTGTCTACTTAAATTTAGTCCTCCTGTTTCTAAAATTACCCTATCATAAAAGTACATAGCTATATCATTGGCAACCTTGTCAGCAGTTACTTTATCTATGTAAATTGTGTTTTGTTCAGATGGCTCATAATCTGAATTCCATTTAGTATCTGCTCCTCCTAATAGTTCATTTACTTTAACTTGTACATCCACATTTTCATATACAATTCCACCTGTTCCACCATATCTTACTGTTCCTAGTCCTAATTGCGTTCCATCGCTTAAATTAAATGTTGAAGAAAATCTATAATTATTAGATTTCCATTGAATATCTCCTGCCCCTACTGTTGGATTCCCTGCTGAATCATTATGGATTCTATAATAATCAATACCATCAAATGTATATACTGTATAGTCTCCTCCAAATTGAGCCAAATATTGACCTATTGAAACTGCTCCATTAAATGATGCGTTCTTTAATTCTTGTGGTTCAAATGCTTCAAATAGTTTTTTTATTTCTTCTTCTGAAAAGTTACCAAATTTATTTGAATTTGTAGCAAGATTTAATAAGTATCTCATTATATCTTCTAACTGTACTGTATTTTCGTTTTGTCTTAAATATTCCCACAACCACTCTGAACGATTTAAAATAGCATTTTTTGATTCATTATATTTTTCATTTAAAAATATCTTTAAGAAATTTTCGCCTTCTTTTTCGATTTGTGTATTATCTCTTATATATTGTGTAGAGCTTCTTGATGTTGAACTTTTTAAATTTACTTGCACATTTTTTTGTTGTGCAGTAGGCCATTGTGTATAAGTAATTTGTTCTTTAAGATCACTTTCAAATTTTTGTTTTTTTATATTTGTATTTTGTGATTGCTGGTTTTGTAAAATACTACTTACATGATTATATACTATCCTTAAATCTGATTGAGTTCTTACATCATTTACAAGTTTTGAATCACTTACATATTCATCATTATGCCAATATGAACGATAATGATTATTTAAAGCTGTCTGACATTCAGCACATGGTGATAAAGCATGATTTCTTATGTCAGACGCTGTCATTGCTATTGAATCTGCAACAATATTTGTGTTATTAATAATTTTTTCAATTGCTTCATCTTTCAAATTTTTTGAGTGTTCTTCTAATTTACTTCCTATTATACCATCAGATTGTAACAATCCACTTGCAAATGTAGATTGTGCTGATTCTAGACTAGATGATATTATTTTTTGCTCTCCATCATCTAATGTTTTATTGTTTGTAGATTCCCTATTATTTGTTTGCTTTTTATATGCAACTGTATATTTTGCAATCCATGTATCTGCTAAAGTTATACCTACTGTTGGTACAGAGTTTGAAACTATTGTAGTATCCAAATTTACTTTAAATATTGCAGAATCCGGTGTTTGATTTCCTAAATTGGTTATAACTGAACCATCCTTTGCAGTAACATAAAGTTGATATAAATATCCATCATCACTATTCCCTTGTGTAATATCTACATTCTCTGTACCTGCATTTCGCATATGTATTGCTCTATATTGATTATTTGACATTCGAATACTTCCAATACATGAAGTTGCGATTCCAGAATAATTTGAGCTATTTATGTTGATTTGAGGATTTGTATTAAGATTATCAAAATTTAATCTTGTGTTTTCAGTAAATTGTATACTTTTATTATAAGAATAATTTTCGTTTGTAGTAGTTATAGTTTTATTGTCATATATTGCTATTTCTAATTTAGTGTTATATGCTAAATCTGCTATTTCTTTTACCATATTGTAATCTCTTGTTTGTATAAGTAATGATGCCAATAAATTAAAAGGAACTACATAGGGTTGTACTAATGTTTTATAATCTATTTTGTGTTTTGAGGCAGTATATGTAATAACAGAAAATGAGCCATCACCTGTTGCTGAATAAGTTTTTTGTGAATTTTGATTAACTACATCTAATGTTACTTCTGAATCATTTGTTGTTATTATCCTTGTTTCTTCTGTTCCATATGCTATTACTGCATTTTGTTCGTCATCTATTGTAAAATATTTAAATATTTCTTCATTGCCTGAAGACTTATAAAGATTAAATAAATTTTCAAATTCTTCTTGACTTATATATGTAATCTGACATTTTTTCTTATTTTCTTCATCTGCATTATTTTGTGCATTTTCTGCCTCTTCTTCGCTACTATATCTATAAAATTTTATTACTCCATTTAGTTTGTCTTCTGCTAAATTATCTATATATGGAAAACTTGTAACTGCTTCTGCATTTAAAAGATATTCTAATTTTTCTTCCTTTGTTTTGTCATCACTATCATCTATATAATCTTCTAAACATTTTATATTATTTGCTATATCTTCTGCTGTCAAATCAATAACTTTCCCGCTTTCAGTGGTAGTTTGATGTATTATTCCGTTCGTTGGATCTATTTTTGCACTAGATGTGTATTTTTGACTTTCTTTTGACATTTCTTTTAAGTCGTCTTTAAATATATAGTATATAGAACCAATAATAGTTATTATCAGTATAATTACTATGACTAAAGGTAATAATATCGTTGTTAAAAAAGATTTTAATACTTTTTTGGTGCTATTTTTTTTTCTATTTTCTTCTTTGCCCATTTATTCACCATCTTTCTAGAACTATATATGTTTACAGATTTATTACAAATTTATAGATTAGATTGAATTTTGTTTTATCTTCTATTGATATATAACTATCATAATCTAATATTAGATTACTAAAATTTATACTTCTAATGTTTCTTCTTGTTGAATACTGATTTGAAAATTTTACAGCAAATTCAGTTATGTGTTTTTCTCTTATTAATATATCGCTTTCAAGAATTTCATGCATTTGTGCTTTATATTTGTTTTGATTGCTATCCAATAAATAAATTGTTCCTGTGCTTTCTAAAGAATCTAATTTTATAGTTTTATTGGTATTATTCTCTACTTTAAAACTATATATCTCATAATCTATATATATTTGTTTTTCTATGACTGTTATAGTTATATCTTCTTGACTTGATTTTTTATTTATTTCCTTTTTTCCTATGTAATTATTTATATTTAATTTTGATTCATTCCCTTGATCTACAATTGTTATATACTCTATATTTTTTACATTATCATTAATATTTCCTGTTGCTAACATATCTTCTGATAAATCTATTCTATAAGTTTTTCCTTGCCATAATTGAATCTTATAAGTTTGATTTTTATTAAACTTGGGATTTACATACTCTTTTGTGAATTGTTCTAGTGTTTTAAACCCTACTTCTTTGCAATCGTCAGAAAGCATATTATACGCTTCTTCTACGTTCTGGTCTCTACAATATTCAATAAATTTACTAATGGTTTTATTTACCTCACTTGCTTTTTCTGCTGATAAATTTTCTCCAGATATTGCTGTAGTATTTGATATATATATATTAGTTGCATTATTATCGTACAAATTATTATTTGATGTATTTATTGAATTATCAATGTCTATAGTAGATTTATTGGTAATAAAAAGATTTATTATATATATTATTATTAGAATAAAGGCTATGATTAACAATACCTTTAAAATTTTTTCTTTATTTTGATAATACCAATGTATTAAATTATTCATCTATAGCCTCCTTCTAATTTTAAAACTTCTTAATATCAGATAACGCTTTGTTAAATTGTTCTGCTGCTTGCATAGCTTCTTCTGCATATTTTCTTGAATTTTGTGTATATCCTGCATTTTCGAATTCTTTATCCCATGTTTTTATATATTCTTCTTTGTCTTTTGAGGTCATATTTTTTACATCTGCTTGAAGTCTATCATTATATTTTTTTGCTGCAATTGCCTTTTCTATACTCATTCCTTCTTCTTGCATTCTATTAATTGCTGCTATATCTGCGGCATCTGTTATTCCAGAATCATAACATGTACTACCCACATTAGATAATATATCTTGAACATCTTCTCTTGATCTTCCTGTCATTTTTCTCATATAGTTTATATTATCTTCATCCTTCATCCATTTTTCTTTCTCTTTCTCTTGTTGTACTTTTTTATAGTCATCTCCATAATATGCCATTTTTGTTTCATCTTTTAATTTTTCTCCATCAACTGTAAATGCATCAGTTGCCTTTCCAGCTAATCCTTTTCCAGCACCATATCCACCAGCTATACCTGCTGTTGTATATTGAAAGGCTTTAGATGCATCTCCAGACGCTACTCCTACTGCTAATCCTGTCATTCCAAATGCAGTTGCACCTACTACTCCTGTTACTCCTCTTGCCAAACTACGTATTGGTTTTCCTTTCTTTATACGTTTTAATGCTTTCTTACCTAATCCTCTAGCATATGCTTTAGATGCTCCTTTTATTGCTCGTCCATATGCTTTTATTCGAGAATTTTTTATTGGTTTAGTTGCTACTTTATTCATATTACTACTTGCTGAATAATTTTTATTTAAATTACTTGTAAATTTTAAGTCCTTTAAAGGATTATTTATTCCTGAAGTTGGTGTTGAGGTTGAAATTGGTGTTATTGGTGATGTTTGATTATTCGTATTATTATCGTTGCTACCATTTGTAGTTTTTGGTGGTTGACCACCTATTCCTTTTCCTGTTGTTTTATCATCAGAAGATCCTGCTATTGCATCCATTGCATTTACGCCATCTTTTTTTGAGAATTTTACTTTTGATGATTCATCCTTTGAACCTCCCTTTGAATCGTTAGAATCTCCCTTATTTTTCTGTCCCATTCTCATTAATTTTTGAAGTCCTGCCATTGCAAGTGCAGCTCCAGCTGCTCCACCCAACAATCCTGGAGTTTGTGCTTTAGTAAATCCAAAAAATCTTCTAACTAATTTTTCTGATGGTACTAAAAATCCAATTGCTACTATTGCATAAAGAGGATTATTTGCTGCTAATGTAAATGCCATATTTATTAACATTACATATAGTAGTAAATGTAATGGTTGTATCAATAAGTTAAAAATGTATTCTTTTAGCCACATATTAAATGCTTGTGCTTTTCCATCATTTATTTTATCTATCGGATATGTCATCGCAACTAAAGGTGCTACTATTGTTAAAAATGCTAAATATAAAACCCTTTTTAAATATGTCCATGAGAAAAATAATGTATATAATACAAGTATTATATAGCAAAATGTATATCCTAACCATTTTGCTGTTCCTTCATTTATAGTCTGACTTTTTATTCTCATTTTTCCCATTAAGTTTGTTCTCCAATTTAAGATTGATATTTCCTTTCCATCTACTTCACCTTTTTCAAGATATCCAAAAGAATTCAATGCTTGTGCAGTATTAGTTTCTGAAAGTGTCATTTCTCCATCTGCAGTTTCTTTATATGATTTTAATTGATTGTCACTTAATTCTATACTTTCTATTATTTCTTTTGAATCATCTATAGAAGCAATTAAATCAACTAATTTTTCTTCCAATGTTATTGCAAATATCATTATATAATGCATTATAAATATTAAACATATTGCAACACAACAATCTGTTAATCTTTCTTTATATTTTGCTTTTTCTCCTGCCGTGCTTCCCATAACAATTCTTATTCCAACATATATAAGTATTAATAAAAGTGCTGCAATCGCTAAATTTCTTAATATGTAATACCATGAAGATATTACTCCACTTAATTGTTTTGCTGTTGAATCAATCGTCATTGTTTCCATAATTGGAATCGGTTTCATTGAGTCTAATTCCATTAATATGACTATTTTATCATTAAATTCTCCATTTTCATATTCTGTAAGTCCTATTTCTATTGTAGACATTACTTGTCTTCTACCTACACCTGTATATGAATTATCATATTGTTTTTTTGTTGTTAATGCTGCTTTTTGATATAATAGTTTATCACTATCTGATAAACTATTATATATAGTATCAAATATATTTTGAAGTTTTTCTTGAGTTTGATCTTCTATCATGTCTTCATCAATATTAGAATTTATCATTTCAAGAAATTCATCTATTGAGCTGTACTCTCTAATATATTCTCCACATATTCTTTCTGCAATAATTGATAATTCATAATCATTTTCAATAACTTCTCTTTCTGGCTCATCTATTAATATTTCCATATTTTGAATACCATCACTATAGTCAATATCATCTTCCAAGTTTCCTTTATAGACTGTTAGTTTTTCAATAGCTTTATATTCAATATCTTCTATAACATCACGCGTTTCTGACTCTTTAGAATTAAAGAAATTAACATCAAATAATAATATTTTATTTGAGAATATTTCTTCTGGTGATAATGTAAAAGCTGGCATATATAAGTCATTATCAAACCATGAATTAGATAATCTTTCTATTAGAAATGTAACTATACCATTACCTTTAGATTCTGTAACTATAGTAACTATACCAAGAGGTAGTGCTATTACAAAGCTAAATGTCAAAAATAATAGTCCTACTACTACTGTAACTGCTAATATTTTAAGAGCCTTTTCTCCAAAATTTTGCCACCAATTTGGAGACCCTTCTATTTTTATTATTGAAATATCTTGGTATTGTACTGCTTTATGTAATAAATCCATAATTCCGTCACCAATAGCAGCTAATAATAATGTGATTGGTGTAACTAATACTCCTCCCCACACTTGATCTTCTGCATATACCTTATTTGACATTCCAAAATTTAGAATGGTTAAAAATATACAAATAGATGCAATTATTTTTACTAGTATTTTGTTTTTAAAAATAGCCATTTTCTTTCTCCTTGCTGTTATGTTTTATACAATTATGTCTTTTTTATATCTGATTGTGCATCACTAATTTGAGTTATTAAATCCATTGTTGCATTTGCTGCTTGTTCTGCCTTATTTCCAGCTTCATTCTGTTCCATACCATTGTTTATAAATTTTTTATAATATTCTTTTTTGAAGGTATCCTTGTATTCGTCCTTTTTCTTTTGTCCCATTTTTTTAATATCAGTTGGAAGTCTTTTTGATAATTTTGTCGCACCTATTAATGCTTCACGAGTAGCTCTAGTTTTTCCTTGTGATTCTAATTTGTAAATTGCAGCCATCTGTTCTATATCAGATATACCTGAATCTAAACAATCATTTCCTACATCTTCTAATATCATCTTTGCATCACTTCTTGAGACTCCTAACATTCTTCTTAAGTAATTTATGTTTTCATCATTTTTTATTATATCTTTTTTGTATTTTTCAAATTCTTTTCTTTTATAATCTTCTCCATAATATGACATTTTAACTTCGTCTTCTAATTGTTTTGTATCGACTGTAAACGCACCAGTTACTGTATTTGCAAGTCCTTTTCCAGCACCATATCCTCCTGCAAGTCCAGCTGTTGTATACTGGAATGCTTTTGAGGCATCACCTGAAGCCACTCCTGCTGCTAAACCTAACATTCCAAATGTTGCCGCTCCTGCTATTCCTGTTAATCCTCTTGCTAATGTTCGTATTGGTTTGCCATTTTTATAATTTCTTTTCATTTTATTTTTTAATCCTCTGGCATATGCCGATGTAAAACCACCAATAGCTCTTCTTATTGATCTTTTATTTCTATTACCAATATTAGCTGATGATGAAGAACTTATATAATTGTTTCTATTTCCTGATGATATATATGGTGGTATAAAATAAGAATCTCCGTCCGTTGCAGAATCATCTTGCTGATCATCTATATCATTTCCATTATCTCCACTTCCTGCGTAATATGTATCATCTCTACCATTTTCATTGTTTTCACTGTCTGAATCACTTGTATCTAAATTATTACCTGCTCCTTGTTGTCCGTCATTTCCCCCTGCATCAAGTGCAACTCCATTTGATATTGCATCCATTGCATTTACTCCATCAGAACTTGTGTATTTTATATTATCTTGTGTATTTTCCTTATTAGATGCTTGAGCATTTTGATTTTGTTTTGTTTTTGAACGATGTCCCATAATTTTTTGTATTCCTGACATTGTTAGGGCAGCACCTGCAGCTCCTCCTAATAAACCTGGAGTTTGTGCTTTTTCAAATCCAAAGAATTTTCTTAATAATCTCTCTGCTGGAATCATAAATCCAATCGCAACTAATGCATAAAGTGGATTTTCTGTTGCCAAACTTATAGCTGAACTTACTAATACTGTATATAATAATAAGTGTAGTGGTTGCATTAATAAATTAAATATATATTCTTTCAACCACATATCAAATGCTTGTGCCTTCCCATCACTTATCTTATCTATAGGATATGTCATTGCAACAAGTGGTGCCGTTACAGTTAAAAATGCCATATAAAGAACCCTCTTTAGATATGTCCAAGCAAAGAACAGAGTATATAACACCAGTACTATAAAACATAATGAATATCCTACCCATTTAGCAGTTCCTTCATTTTCTAATTGTGATGCTAATTTTATTCCTCCCATTAAATTAGTAGGCCAAATTAGTGTATTAGTATTAGAATCATAATATTGTTCTAATTCCTTCATTTTTTCAGCACTATCACTTTGTATATTATCTAGTACTATTGCTTTTACAATACCACTTGTAGTTCCGTACCCACTAATCATTTCTGTTATTTTTTGAGTAATTTCTAAAGCAAATATCATTATATAGTGCATTATAAATACTAAACATAATGCAACAATCCAATCTATCACTCTTTCTTTATATTTCGCTTTTTCGCCTGCTGTACTTCCCATAACAATTCTTATTCCAACATATATAAGTACTATTAAAAGTACTGCAAGTGCTAAATTTCTTAATATGTAATACCATGAAGATATTACTCCACTTAATTGTTTTGCTATTGAATCCATTTCAACTGTAGTTCTAACTTCTTCTATTTCTGAAAAAGTTCGCATTTTATATGCTTCAACTACTTCATTTCCATTTTGTCTTTCTATTGTTATAACTATTCTATTATCAAATGTATCATTTTCAAATTGTGTAAGAGCTATTTCTATAGCTCCTATTTTCTTTTCGTCTTCTGGTCTATAATCATAACTGATAATTGCCATTGGTGCATCATTGTTAAATTTTTCTTCATCTGGTAATTTGCTATTAACCATGTCAAATAATGCAGAAAGAGTATTACTAGTTCTTTTAATTTCTTCATCATTACTACTGTTAAGAACATTAAAAAATTCTGTTATAGAATTAAAATCTGTACGTCCGACTTTGATATAATTGCACTATAATATATGAATACATATAAGAGTTATCATCCAAGTTTGATTTTTGTAAAGTTAATAAATGTTCTTCTGCATTCTGAACACCATCACTATAATCAAAATCATTACGATCTACATATTCTACTTCTTCACGTGTATATGTTCCTGGATTAAAAAAGTTAACATCAAATAAAGGTAATTGGTTTGAAAATATTTCTTCTGGTGAAACTTTATATACTGGTAAATATATATCTCCTGGGAAAGCTGCTCCATCGATTTTTTCAACTATTAATATACCACCAGCAACAGAAATAGCCAAACCAAGTACTGATGCTTTAACTATAAATACTACTCCAATAGCTTTCCCTAAAGCTGTGGCTGCTATTACTCCTATAGCACCTATTCCCACAAGAGCCGCTGCTATTACTATTGTAAGTAAAACGCCCAGTACATATTTTCCAAAATAATCCCACCAGTTGGGTGTACCATCAATTCTTATTAAATTTACATTTTGGCTTAATATTGATTCATGTAATATATCTAGAACTGCATCTGCTATAGCTGTTAATAAATGAGTAATAGGTTTAATTAATACTCCTCCCCAAACTTCCTCTTCATCAGCTGCAAAAACTTTATTTGTTACACCAAAATTAAATATTGTTAAAATTATACAAACTGAAGCTATTAATTTAACTAAAGTTTTATTATTTAAAACTCTCATTTTATACTCCTTGTAGTTCTTTTTTCTTTCTGTTTTTAACTAAATTGTTCAAGTTTGTATCCACAAATTCAAATTCTTTTTGTGTAGGTGTTATTTGAATAATTGCTGATTCTTGTCCTACTTTTAGTAGTCCTTCTCCAATTGAACAAGTTGTTAAAAATCCTGCTTCTCCTTCGCTTAATTTGAATACTTCTTTTACATAGTTTATTTCAGATTTATCTTGTGCTAAAAATAATTTTGTATCAGATGAAGTTAAAACTGCTTGTGCTTCTGGTTTTTCATAAAAATCTTGAAACCTTTGTGATACAACTGCTAAAGATACATTTCTCTTACGTGCACGTCTTGCCATGGTATTTAAAAAGTCTACTGCTTCTGGATATGGTAATAACATCCAAGCTTCATCAACAATAACTCTTTTTTTAGTTGCTTTTCTTTTATCTTCACTATTTTTCTTTACAAATTTTTCCCATATCCATGTAAGTAAAATTTGTTGAGCAAGTGGTCTTGCAAATTTTTCTTCTAGTTGAGATATGTCTAAATTTATAAATGGTGCTCCTTCTAGCAATTCAAAAGTTGATTGTCCGTCAAAGTATGCCATCTGCCCATTGTATTCTCTTATGTATTGTTTCATTACTTTTATTAGATAACTATAATGGTAACTATAATCCTTGTTTTCATTCTGTTTTGCTTTTTGTAATATTCTTTTGTACCAAGATCCGATTGTAGGCATTTTTTTCTTATCACTATATAATTTATCATTTCTATCAGAAATTGCACCTTTTTCATATAAGCTATTGGGATCATTTGTTATTCCTATTGCTTTATATTCTTCAGCAACTGCTTCTGCTATAATTTGTTTTGTAAGCTCATTAACTTCTTTACTTCTTGTACTACCTTTTGCCATTGTAAGTAAACTCTGGGTTACATCTTCAACTTTATTTTCAATATTTAATGTTATTCTTTCTCTTCCAGTTATTTCATCCTTTACAGTTTCAGTTTCAACATCAAACAAGTTAATAACTGTTTTAGAGTTTGGACTTAACACAACATTAATTCCACCTAGTGATTCTGCTACTATTGAATACTCTCCTTCTGCATCTAAAGCTAGACTTTCTATTCCCATTAACACAGACGAACGTGATATTAGAGTCTTCATTGTTACTGATTTTCCTGCACCAGATTTTGCAAATACAACCATATTATAATTAGATAATGATTTATGAAAATTATCAAATAATATTGGTGTTCCTGTTTGTTTATTAAATCCTAGAGGTATTCCTGTTTCATGTCCTACTTCTGATGATGTAAATGGAAAAACCGTTGCCATAGAACGTCTATCAAATGTATGTGTCTTGTTTATTTTATCATTCATTAATGGTAGATTAGTTTTAAAAGCATCTTCATGCATTGCCCATGCTGTTTTTATTCCTACTAAATTTTTTGACAATTCTGTTGCTAATAACTTTGTTAATCTATCTAAATCCTGTAAATTATATGCAAATATTGTAGATACAATTGATGCTTCATATAATTTATTAAACCCTGCTGCAATTTCGTCTCTTAATTGTTCGGCTTCTGCTTTTTTCATTGAAAGAGTACTTTCCCTATTTATATTTCCTTTGTCTATTGCAACAATTCTTTCAGTTTCTAACTCATTAATTACTCTATTTAATTCACTTTGTGATCTTGCTTCTTGTATAGGTGTTATGTATATAGAAGTATTTATGTCTCCAAAAAAATACATATCTCTAAAAAGTTCTGGAAAAGTACACATCCTTGGAAGTGTAGATATAAAGAAACTTCTTGCATATTTTTTTACATTAGATATAATCTCTAAATAATCTATATTCGAAGCATCAATTCCTGATGGTGCTATTAATTCTTTTATTGTTTGTTCTTTTAGTATTGAAACTTCTTCTAAATTATTATTATTGATTTGATTTGATAGTTCTTCTTCCTCTAGTTGTTGTTTTCTTTTCGCCATTTTTATCTCCTCCTTTTTTCTCTTTAGCTTCTTTTTTAGAACTTTCTATTTTTTCAATAGATTGTTCTGTAACATCTTTCCCTAAATATTGTTCGTTTTCTCTTAAAATGGCCATTGCCATTTCATTAATAATGTCTTCCATTTTTTCTTCTCTTTGTGCAATTCTTTGTTGTTTCTCATTAATTACTTCATCTGCTGTATTTCTCGCTTTTTCCATTGCCTTTTCTTCTATATATTTTTCAATTGCTCTCATTTTTTTATCTAACACATCTGGTGCAGTTGAATTTATCTCATTATAACCTGCTTTTATTGCTTTATCCATTCCGAAAACTTCTGCTTCATCTCTGTTATATGCCATATATAATAATTCAATTAACTCATTTGTTCTTAAAATTCTCCCTCTTACTCCACAAGAGGATATAGTTCTTATTAATGATTGAGCTCTTGTATATATTTCAGAAAACGCTAGATTTTTAATCTCTGCTTTATCTAAATTTTCTCCTCCTAATTCTGAAGAATAATATGGTACAACTATGTAATATTTTTTGTTTAATACATTTTTATTTAGGCTCATTCTTTCTGTATCATATATTATGTCTCTTCCATATTCATATAAATTTGATTGTTTAGTTAATTCAAAAAATGCTTTATCTAATTGCTCTTTTGAATAATTTCCTGATTCTTTCATTTCATAATACTCATTTTTCATTCTGTTAAGCTTGTCTTCTATTTTTCTTAATTTTTCTTTATATGTTGATATACTATTTTCCAAATTTACTGACCTTGTTTGTATATAAATCTGTATAGGAGTTCTTAATGTGTTTAAAAACTGTACAAAACCTTCTTCAACACTTACTTTTTCTATTTTTGACATTAGGTCATAATTTACACCTTGACATTCAATAACCATTAAAAATCTTGTACCATTTTTTTGAATGATCATATTATCATCTATTGTATCAAATTCCATAAAATTAAATATTGACTGTCTGTCTATTCCTAATGATGAACTTTTTTCATTATCCAAATCTTGTTTACTTTTTTTAGATATAGATTTTTGTTTTTTATTTTTTTTATTTCTAAAATTGATCACAAATAATGTTATTCCTAATGCAACTATTATGACTAATATAAATAATAATATATATATTAAAATATCTATTTGTTGATTTGTATTCATTTATTTTTCCTCCTTTGTATAAACATAGTATTTTTTCTTATTTGATTTGAATTTTATATATCTTTTTATAACATCATCTATATTTTCTCCACCTGTTTTTCGTGTGATTTCTAGTCCATTGGCATTTGGAATTTTAAACATCCCTATTGAATATCCTAAACCTGCAAATATTAATGTAACTATTATACCTACAGTCCCAAGATTTAACATATTAAAAATGAAATAAAATATAAGCCCTATGGCTCCACCTACACAAGTGTAAATTAGACTTTTAGTTGAGAATATAAATAATATTCTTCCTTCTCCTTTTACATTTCTAGGTAA
The DNA here is from genome assembly GCA_946496575.1 of uncultured Clostridium sp. GTDB lineage: Bacteria > Bacillota > Clostridia > TANB77 > CAG-508 > CAG-269. The sequence continues at coordinate 49,413 of CAMMHE010000004.1, forward strand.
ATTATATGTTCCCATATTTTCCTCCTAAATTATACAGATATTTTTACTCATTATATATTATAACAAAAAATGTCGATAAATGAAAGCATTTATCGACATTTTTTTAATTTGTAATCAAATTGTAATATTAAAAATTATTTAACAAAATTATATACTGCATTAGCTATTGTTGGTGCTAAAAATAGTACTACTGCTCCTATTAAATAAGGAATCATAGACTTCTTGTAATCTGCTTTTTCTTCTGCTGAACCAATCATGTATTTTATACCTAAAATAGCTAATATTAATACAGCTGCTACAACACCAATTGCTTGTAGAGCTCCTAATACCTTTCCTCCAAATGTTTGCATATCAGTTGTATCTATATTTTCATCTGGTTGAATACTATTTGGTGCAAAGCTAGCAGCAAAAGCTGAAGCTGATAATACTATAGTTATTAACAATATTGTAAATAATGCTGTCAATATTCTTACTGTTTTTTTATTCATTTTTTTCCCTCCTTTATTTTTATATTTATTTTTATATTTAATCCAACTTATATGTTAGAATTTTAAAAACTTAAAAATTATAAATTAGAAAATATGTTTATAAATATTCTCCATATTATAAGTGCTCCAAAAATAACTACACAACCAATTATATATGGTACTAATGATTGTTTTATGTTTGCTTTATCTTCTGCACTTGCCGTCATAAATTTTATTCCTAAAACTCCCCCTACTGCAACTGATACTACTACACCGAATGTTATTAATATATTATATAAATCATTAATTGTTTGCCTCATTTGTGTGCTATTAAATGTTATTGGTGTAGTACTTTCTCCTTCTTCTCCTACATTTGTATTAATACTTCCTTTATCTGCATTATGTTTTCCATCATTAATAAAATTTTTACCAGAGTTAAACATATCAGACCAAAATCCAGCTTTAGAAATAGCAGGGATAGCTAATTGTATAATTAATACTATTACTAATATTTTTAGGGTTATATTAATTATATTTTTCATCGTAATTCACCCCATTTTTTACCTCTTTTTTATTATACACCATTTTTTTGCTTTTTTCAACTTTTTTTATTTTATATATATTCTAATTTGATTCTTCCATCTGTTTTGCAAACGTTAAACCTGCATTATAACCCTTAATTTCTTCTGTGTTTCCTCTTTTAAACTCTAATCCAGATGTTGATTTATTATTTTTTCTTACCACTATGATAGCTTCATAAAACCCGTGTATATATTCTGTATTCTTGTTATTAAACATATTATATATGTATTGACATCTTGCTCTTTCATATGCATTTTGTGCATCAGGAGAACTCTCAAAATTTTTATATTTTTCAACTAACATCGTAATATATCCTATATCTCCTGTCCAATCATTTAATAACCATTCTTTTATTGATTGTTCTCCTCTTGTGTAATCATCAGAAATACCAGGACTTACATTATATTCTTTATTTTCTGTAACTAAATTAAAAATTATATTTGGAATTAATGTCATTGCAAACACCATACATGCTCCTATAATCCAAGGAATTAAGGTCTGTTTGTATTGTGCTTTTTCTTCTACTGATCCTAACATAAATTTAATTCCAATTATTGTTATTGTGATTAAACTTGCTACAGTTCCTATTATACTTATTGCTCCTGTAATTACGCCTGCTTTTGATCTTAAAACTGATGTATCTTCTTCTTCAAAAGAAGTTGGTTTCCATGATCCAGCTTCTTCTATAACATCCCATAATTCAGCTTTAGATACATTAACTAGAAATATATTAAAAATTACTATTATTAAAATCATTATAATACTATATTTTAATATTTTATATTTCATTTTTATCACCTACTAATTTTATTATAGCGTATTTTTATGCAATTTTCAATCTTTTTCTTTGTTTTTTGCAATTTTGCTATGATACAAAAAAATAGTATAAAGAAAATTAACTTCATACTATCTAATTGGCGGAGTAGAGAGGGTTCGAACCTCCGCGCCCCTTTCGAGACCTAATTGTTTAGCAAACAATCCCCTTCACCACTTGGGTACTACTCCATATTAATAATTAATTTGATAAATTATATATTAAAAGTTAGATATTTAATATATATAAAATATCTAACTCTTTCTTGGCGGAGAGGGTGGGATTCGAACCCACGGTAGGCTACAAACCTACGCCAATTTTCAAGACTGGTGCCATAAACCAACTCGACCACCTCTCCAAGTCAGCGACAGTATTTATAATAGCATAATTTTCTTATGGTGTCAAGAGTAGGCTTAATAATTTTTTATTCTACTGACAATTAATTATAATTTTTACTTAATTAAGCTTAATATTCTCTCTAAATCTTCATTAGAATTGTATTCTATTACTATTTTTCCTTTTTTTCTTCCTGCGTCTAATTTTACTTTTGTTCCAAAAAATCCTTGGAAACTATCTTCTATATCTTTGAATAATACTTGATATTTTGCATCTATACCCGGACTTTTCTTTTTTAATTTTGCTTTTCTTTCTGCTTGTCTTACACTTTCACCTTTTTCAATCATTCTAACTGCCATATCATATTGTTTTTTTGGATCTGACACAGCCATTAATGCTTTGCAATGTCCTTCAGATAATTTACCTTCTTTTACAAATTCCAAGACTTCTGAAGTTAAATTTAAAATTCTAACAGTATTAGCTATGCTACTTCTACTTCTTCCTAAAGTTTTTGCCACTTGTTCTTGTGTTAAACCATAATCAATCATTAGATTTTTTATTCCAACTGCTTTATCATATACATTTAAATCTTCTCTTTGAATATTTTCTATTAAAGATATCTCTTTATTCTTTCTTTCATCATCTTCTCTTATTATAGCAGGTATTTCTTTAAGTCCTACTAATTTTGAAGCTCTCCATCTTCTTTCACCTGCTATTATACTATAATAACCATCTTTTTTACTCACAACAATTGGTTGAATTATTCCATATGTTCTTATAGATTCTGCTAATTCCTCTAATGTTTCTTGATCGAACTTTTTTCTAGGTTGATCTCTATTAGGTTCTATTTCTGTTATTTTTAAATTTTTTAATACATCATTATCTTGCATTTGTTCTTCTTCTAAAATTGGTGTACTAAATAATGCATCAAGACCTTTTCCCAATCCTGTTCTTTTAGCCATTTATATCATTCCTTTCTTTGTTAATATTTCATATGCTTTGCTTTATTTTCTATATCATTGCTTTTTATAAATTCTTTAGTAAATTTTTCATAACTTTTTGCCCCTTTTGAATGTGAGTCAAAAAGTGTTATTGGCATACCATAACTTGGTGCTTCACTTAATCTTACATTCCTTGGTATTACTGTTTTATATACTTTGTCATTAAAATATTTTTTTACTTCTTTTACTACTTGATTTGATAAATTTGTTCTAGCATCATACATTGTAAGTAATGCGCCTTCTATTTCCAAACTTTTGTTTAAGTGCTTCTTTACTAAATTGATTGTATTTAAAAGTTGTCCTAGTCCTTCTAAAGCATAATATTCACATTGAACTGGAATTAATATGCTATCTGATGCTGTAAAAGCATTTAATGTAATTAAACCTAGAGATGGAGGACAATCAATTAACATAAAATCAAAGTTTTCTTTAATTTGATCTAATTTTTCTTTTAGTCTTTGTTCTCTTGACATCATTGATACTAATTCAACTTCTGCACCAGCTAAATTAATGTTTGATGGGCATATTTTTAAATTCTTTATATTTGTAGAAATTATTGCTTCCTCTGCAAGAGTTTCTCCTACTAAAACATCATAAATTGATGTTTCAACTTCTTTTGTTACACCAACTCCACTTGTTGCATTTCCTTGTGGATCTGCATCTATCAATAATACTTTTTTTCCTTTTTTGGCTAAAATTGCACTTAAAGTTACTGTAGTTGTAGTTTTTCCTACTCCACCTTTTTGATTTGCTATGGATATTATTTTTCCCATTTTATCAGTACCTAGTTAGTTTTTAGCTAACATTCTCCTTTCTTATATATGCATTTAAATTAGTAATTTAATTTCATTGTAAAGTAATAAAACCTAGAGTACAATAGAGATTTCAGCTTATTATTTTATAACTATTTTTATGGTTTATAAAAATAGACATACTAATAATATAAAAATATTATCAATATGTCAATTGAATTTTTAAATATTTTTTATTTTGTGTCAAATTTTGTCGAATTTTGTCAAAAATATTTTATTGTTTTCTCTATTTTCGTAGTATTTTAGAGTCTATGATTTGCGTGGAACATTTTTATATTCTTTTAGAAACTATTAGATATAAGCACATTTAGTAAATCATAACTTAATTTTAGTTCCGTGGAACATTCATTTTATAATGGATTTTTTAATGGTGTCCCTGATTTTCTAGGATATTTATTTGGTGTTTGTACTATTTTATTAATAACCACAATATTTCTTTTTATATCACTTTCTGGTAATATGAGTTCTTCCACTTTTTCTATTCTTCCTCCAAGAATTTCTATTGCTCTTTTTGATTCTTCTAATTCTTCTGTTATTTCTGGGCCTTTCATACAAATACATTTTCCTCCTATTTTGATCAAAGGCAATAGATATTCTACTAACACAGATAATTTTGCTACTGCTCTCGAAGTTGCAATATCAAATTTTTGTCTGTATTCTATATTTTGTCCTAAATCTTCTGCTCTACTATGTATAGCAATGATTCCTTTTAAATTTAATTTTTTTATTAAATCTTCTAAAAATAATATTCTCTTGTTTAAAGAATCTACTAATGTTACTTTTATATCTTCTCTTATAATTTTTATTGGTATACCTGGAAAACCAGCACCAGTTCCTACATCAACGATTGAACTATTTTCATCTATATACTTTGATATTGTCATTGAATCTATAAAATGTTTTAATATTATATCATCTTCATTTATTATTGTGGTTAAATTTATTTTTTTATTCCACTTTATTAATAAATTTTTATAGCTTTCTAATTTTTTCTTCATTTCGTGAGTTAATTCTGGACATTTACTTGAAATTTTTTCTTCAAAATTTTGAGACATTTTATTTCCTCCCATTTTTTGTTTGTAAATATATCAGCAAACAAGATACATCTGCTGGTGAAACTCCTGATATTCTTGATGCTTGTCCTATAGAATGTGGTTTATGTTTATTTAATTTTTGTCTTGCTTCTAAACTTAATCCTTTTAGTTCATTATAATCTATATTTTCTGGTAATATTTTTGTTTCCATTTTTTTGAATTTTTTAACTTGTTCTTCTTGCATTCTTATATATCCTTCATATTTTATTTGTATTTCTACTTCCTCTCTTTCTAGTCTTGTAAGTTTCGGTCTATCAAAATCAATATTTTCTAATTCATCATATGTAATCTCTGTTCTTTTTAATAGATCAGCCAGTTTTGATCCTGTTAAAAGTTCAGCTGTCTTATGTTCTTTTAAAAATTTATTTACTTCTATAGAAGGTTTTACAATAGTATTTTTTAATCTGTTAACCTCTTTTTCAATTTTTTTCTTTTTTTGTAAAAATTTTTTAAATCTTTTTTCAGAAATCAATCCTACATTATATGCTTTTTCAGTTAAACGTAAATCTGCATTATCTTGTCTTAAAAGTAATCTATATTCTGCTCTTGATGTCATCATTCTATATGGTTCACTAGTTCCTTTAGTAACAATATCATCTATTAAAACTCCTATATATCCTTCAGTTCTATCTATTATTAAAGGATCTTTTCCTTTTATTTTTTGTGCTACATTTATTCCTGCAATTAATCCTTGACAGGCTGCTTCTTCATAACCAGATGTTCCATTGATTTGACCTGCAAAAAACAGCCCTTCAATTGTTTTATATTCTAATGATAATTTCAAATCTGACGGATCTATACAGTCATACTCAATTGCATATGCTGGTCTTGTAAATTCTACATTTTCTAATCCTGGTATTGTCTTATACATAGCAATTTGTACATCTTCTGGTAGTGATGAACTCATTCCTTGAACATACATTTCATCTGTATTTAATCCTACTGGTTCTATAAATATCTGATGACGTGGTTTATCACTGAATCTCACAACTTTATCTTCTATAGATGGACAATATCTTGGTCCTGTTCCTGTAATTTCTCCTCCATAAAGAGGTGAACGATTTAAATTTCGTCTAATAATATTATGTGTTTCTTCATTAGTATAGGTCAAATAACAATCTACTTGTTTAAATTTTCTTATTCTATCTTCAAATGAAAATGGTTCTATGTTTTCATCACCTTTTTGTATTTCCATTTTTGAAAAATCTATACTTTTTCTATTTATTCTTGCAGGTGTTCCTGTCTTAAATCTTACAAGATTGATTCCTATCTTTTTTAAACTTTCTGATAATTTATTAGCTGAAAATACACCATCTGGTCCACTTTCTTGCGAAAATTCTCCTATAAATATTTTACTCTTTAAGTATGTTCCTGTAGCAATTATAACTGATTTTACATTATATATTGCTCCAATATTTGTTTCTATACTTTTGATTTTTTTATTTTCCAATTGTATATCTACTATTTCAGCTTGCTTTATTTCTAAATTTTGTTGTCTTTCTAAAGTATGTTTCATTTCCTCCTGATATCGCTTTCTGTCTGCTTGTGCTCTTAAGGAATGTACAGCAGGACCTTTAGAAGTATTTAACATTTTCAACTGTATCATAGTTTTATCTATATTCTTTCCCATTTCTCCGCCTAATGCATCTATTTCTCTAACTAAATGTCCTTTTGAACTTCCTCCTATATGTGGATTACAAGGCATATTAGCAACTGCTTCCAAGCTTATTGAAAATATTAATGTTTTCATTCCAAGTCTTGCAGCTGCAAGTGCAGCTTCACAACCAGCGTGTCCAGCTCCAATTACTGCTACATCATATTGCCCAGCAAAATAGCTCATTTTTATTCCTCCTTTTATGTTTCCATTTTTTACCATATTTGTATTTTGTGGAACAAGAAAATTTGTTTTTATTTATTTCATATAATACTGTATTTTACATATATTTCTAATATTTTTTGTTTTTTGAATTTATGTTAACTTTATTTTCCTAAACAAAATCTTGAAAATATTTCGTTAATTATATCTTCACTTACACTTTGACCCGTTATTTCGTCAATACAGCCAATAATATTTTTAATGAATATAGTTACTATATCTAAAGGCATTTTTTGGTTTAAGGCGTTTCTCGCACCTTCTGCATTACTTATTGCTTGTGAGATCAAATTTTTGTGTCTTATATTTGTTATAATAATATCGTCATTTAAATTTATTTCATTTAAATCAAATAATTCTGTTATTTTATTCTCTAATTCATCTAATCCCATTTTATTAAGTGCAGATACTTTTATTATATTTTTACATGCAGTAGTTAATCTTTTATCATTTTCTGAAATTTTAGCTTCTAAATCAACTTTATTTAATAAAATTATACTTTTTTTATTCTTTATAATTTCTAGAACTTCTTGGTCTTCTTTTTCTAGGTCTTTTGAAATATCAAATATGGCAATTATTAAATCTGCATCTTGTGCTTTTTCTTTTGATTTATTAATTCCTATTTTTTCTATATAATCGTTTGTATCTCTTATTCCCGCAGTATCTATAAGATTTATAGGTATACCATTTATATTTACTATTTCCTCTATTGTATCTCTTGTTGTTCCTTCGTATTCCGTAACAATTGCTCTATTTTCATTTAAGATTGCATTTAATAATGACGATTTTCCCGCATTTGGTTTTCCAATTATTGCTGTTTTTATTCCATTTTTTATTATCTTTCCATTGTCAAAACTACTTTCTAGTTTTCTTAATTTGTTCTCTACATTATCAAGCATCTTTAATGTTTCAGATTCTTCTACTTCTTCAATATCATATTCTGGATAATCAATAGATACTTCAATATTTACTAAAGTGTCTAGTATATTTTTCTTTATTTCTTTTAATCTTGTAGATAACATTCCTTCTAACTGCTCTATTCCCGTTTTAGCCTCTTTTTGAGATTTAGCATTTATTATCTCTATAACAGATTCTGCTTGTATTAGATCTATCCTTCCATTTAAAAATGCCCTTTTAGTAAATTCTCCCGGTTCTGCCAATTCAGCACCATTTTTCAGACATATTTCTAGTATTTTTTTCACTATTACATTGCCTCCATGCGAATTTATTTCACACATATCTTCTGCTGTATAACTTTTAGGCGATTTAAAATATGAAACTAATACTTCATCTATAATATTATTGTTTTCAATTATATGTCCATATTTTATTGTATATCCTTTTATATCTTCTACGGATACTCCATTTTTAGGTAAAAATATTTTTGATAAAATTTCAAAGGTTTTTTTACCACTCATTCTTACTATTCCTATTCCTCCTATACCTGGCGCAGTAGAAATTGATGCTATTGTAGACATTTTTTACCTCCTATAATATAAAAAGTCAAAGACGGCAATCTAATATTTAGATTGAAATCCGAACTTTGACTTCCGATTTCCTATTTTATTAATGAGATTACTACTCTTCTTCTTGGTTCAACGCCTATACTATCTGAACTAATTTTTTTGTTATCTTGAAGAGCATTATGTATTATTTTTCTTTCATATGCTTGCATTGGTTCTAATGTTATAGTTTTTCCAGTTTTGATAACTGTATCTGCCGTTCTTCTTGCTAAATCCTCTAATGTTTTCTCTCTTTTACACTTATAATTTTCTATATCTAATCTTAATATTACTCTTGCTTCTATTCCTTTATTAGCTATGGCTGTTAGTAAATTCTGCATAGCATATAGAGTTTCTCCTCTATATCCAATAAGAAAACCAGCATTTTTTCCGTTTATTCTTACTTCAACAATACCATTATTAAGTTTTATATCATATTTTATATCTTCATTTAATTTACTTATAAATTTTTCAATGAATTTTGATATATTTTCTTTTGCCTTATAAAAATCCTCTTCAGATAATTTAATTTCCTCATGATGATCAATTTTATTTTGTATTTTTTTATTTTTTTCTTCTTTTATAGTTAATTCTACTTTTACAACTTTTGGTGCAAGTATACTAAAAAAACTTCTTTTTTCTTCTTCAATTATTTTTATTGTTACATCTTTTTTCGAAACATTTAATTGTTTTAACCCATTTTCTATTGCTTCATTAGTTGTTTTTCCTTCTGAAATAATACTTGCCATTATTTTGACCTCCCCCTACTCGTCATCTTTTATTACTTTATTTAAAATTAACCTTTCTACAATCATTAATATACTATTTACTAACCAATATAATGCTAAACCTAAAGGTGCTATTATTGCTACTGCTAAATACATTATAGGAAATATCATAGACATATTTTTGTTTGCTTGCTGCATTGCTTCTGTCATTCCTTCTATTTGATCAACAGTTTGTTCAGCTGCTTTAGTATTATCTTCATTCAATAGCTTTTCTTTCTTTTTAGATCCTTGTGTTCCTAAAGATATTTTCATTGAAATAAATGATGCTATAACATATAGAACTGGTATGACAAATACTTTCCAATCAGATTTATTTTGAGATGGTATTTGACTTAAGTCTAATCCAAAAAAGTCCATATTTAGATTCATATTATTTAGTTCTTCTGTATTTATGTCTTCCCTTTGTTTGTTTTTCAAGTTTGGTATTTCCCTAATTATTTCTATTTCTGGATATGCTCCCCCTGTTGATGAATTTTCCTCTTTAATAATATTATAATATTTTTCTATTGTTGGTGTTTCAATTTTCTTCATATACGTTAATGGAGATCTAACCAAGTAAAATATTGATATTAATAATATTAATTGAATTATAGCACTAAAACAGCCACTAAAAGGACTTAATTTCTCATCTTTATATAATTGCATAGTAGCTTGATTTAATTTTTCTGGATCATTTTTATATTTGAATTGTATTTCCTTCATTTTTGCTTGTATTTTAGTGTTCTTCTTCATAGTTTTTTGCTGTTTTACGGAAAGAGGAATCATCACAATTTTTATTACAATACTAAAAAGTATAATTGCCCATCCATAATTTCCAATAAAATTGTATATAAAATTTAATAAATATCCAAATAAGTTTGCAAAAAAGGCCATTTTTTCCTCCGCCCTATTTTAATGGATCATATCCTCCCTTGGAAAATGGATTACATTTAAGTATCCTCCATAATCCTAACAATATCCCTTTGAATACACCATATTTTTCTATCGCTTGTTTAGTATATTCTGAACAAGTCGGATAATATTTGCACATTATATTTTTTTCTTTAAGCCACAAGGATATATTTTTTTGATACCATTCAATAAAATTTATAAATATTTTTTTCATACTTCTTTTTCTTCAAAAAAAATTTTAGCCTTATCAAATATAGTTATCATATCATCTTTTATGTTTTTAAAGTTTGCATTTTCTACTGATACCTTTTTTTTCCACAACAAAACAATATCTTGACCATTCTTTAATTTTTTTTCAAGAGAATAATAGTTTTCACGAAATAATCTTTTAATTTTATTTCTTTCTACTGCAGTTCCTATTTTTGTATTTATAGCTATTCCCAGAAAATTATACTCTTTATTATTTTTTAAAATAAATGCTTCAATATATGTTCCTGAATAATATTTCCCTTTTGATAAAACTCTTTTAAATTCATAATTTTTTTTTAGCATTTTTGTTTTTTCCATAATCTCTTGTCCTCTTTTTTATACGTTAAATTTAAAAAGAAAAAAGAGACTTAAAGGTCATTGACAATGACCTTTATTAAGCACAGATTTTTTTTCTTCCTTTTGCTCTTCTTGCTTTTAATACATTTCTACCAGCTCTTGTTTTCATTCTTTTCATAAAACCATGTTCTTTTTTTTCTTGTCTTTTTTTTGGTTGGAATGTTCTTTTCATATTGCACCTCCTAATTTATATTTATATACATCCCTTTAAGGAATTTATTACAATGTTAAATAACAAGTGTTACAATTATATACCAGATTTTACATATTTGTCAAGTAAAAAGTACTATTTTTTGCTATTTACGAACTTAATTTTGTATATTGATTTTTGACAAAATATGATGTATAACCTATATACACTATGTAGTTTTTTGTAATATTTTTGAAATAATAAATAATTATCCACAATTGTTTAATAAATTATCCACTTATTTTTAAAAATATTCACAATTATATTGACTTATTTACTAATAATTTGATATTATTGGTAAAATAACTTTTGAATTTTAAATTTTTAAAAAGTATGTTCGTATTTTTTTATTGTTTATTACAAAATTATTACAAAGTTTTGCACAGTTGTGGATAACTTTGTGGATAACTTTTATTATGAACTTCAAATACTAATTTTCGTTCATAATGAACTGGTTCCTCTATTGCCTTTGGTTTTCTCTTATTTTATAGAAAATTCAATTAGGCATAAGGAAAATGTGGAATCCCACTTTTCTTATATTCTATTTTGAAAGGATGTTTTAATTATGCCACCAGATAAGCAAGAACTTTTAACTAAAGCAAAAGAACTTTTAAAAGATGAAGTAACTTCAATTACATATGAAACATGGATAAAACCTTTAGAAATAGAGAGTATAGAAGGAAATCATATTGTTTTTAGAGCAATTTCTGAATATCATAAAGATTCAATTCAAAGCAGATATTCACCATTAATATTAAATACTTTAAAATTTATCACTAACAAAGATTGGTCTTTTTCCGTAGTTTGGAATGAAGAAGATGAAAAAAGTTCTGAAAAACAAGTCATTTCTTCTGAAAAAAAAGTAGATTATGATGATGATATAACTCAATATACTAATAAAACATTGAACCCTAAATATACATTTGAAACATTTGTAGTTGGAAATAATAATAGATTTGCTCACGCTGCTGCATTAGCAGTAGGTGATAGACCAGGAGAAGCTTATAATCCATTATTTTTATATGGTGGTGTAGGTCTAGGGAAAACACACTTAATGCATGCAATAGGGAATAGAATCCTACAGAATAATAGAAGAACAAATGTATTATATGTAACATCAGAAAAATTTACAAATCAATTAATAAATGCTATAAAGGACTTTAAAAATGAAACATTTAGGAATAAATATAGAAATATTGATGTTTTGTTAATAGATGATATTCAATTTATCGGAGGTAAGGATAGAGTTCAAGAAGAATTTTTCCACACTTTTAACACATTACATGAAGAGGGGAAACAAATAATTATTTCAAGTGACAAAGCACCGAAAGATATTCCTTTACTAGAAGATAGACTTAAATCTAGATTTGAATGGGGACTTTTAGCTGATTTATCTAGTCCTGATTACGAAACGCGTCTAGCAATATTAAGAAAAAAGGCTCAAGATGAAAATATAATAGTAGATGATCACATTCTTTCAAATATTGCAAATAAAATAGATTCAAATATAAGAGAATTAGAAGGAGTTTTTAATAAAATAGTAGCTATAGCATCATTAAACAACCAACCAATATCAATTGAATTAACAGAAAAGACCATAAATGAATTTAAACAGCAAAGTGAAAAAGTAATTTCATCAGAATTTATAAAAGAAACTGTTGCAAAATATTTTAATGTTAATAAAGATGATTTAACTGGAGATAAAAGATCAAATGATATCACTTTTCCAAGACAAATTGCAATGTATTTATGTAGAGAAGTAGCTAATCTATCTTTTCCTAAAATAGGAGAAGATTTTGGGAACCGTGATCACTCAACAGTAATGCATGCATATAAAAAAATTGAAAAAGAAATAAAAGATAAGAATAATACAAGACTAATTGTGGAAAGTGTGAAAAACATTATACTAGATGGAGAAAAATAGAAAAATAAATAAAAGAGAAGTTTTTTTAAAATTATTGTTTGTAAAAAAAATGTTTGTATTTATTAAATCTTTCTCTTCTTACGGAACAGCTATATTAGATATTCACACCCCACTGTGAAAAACCTGTAAATAAGTTGTTAATAACTCAGGTTTCAACATAAAAAAAATAACACTGTGGATTATTTTATAAGTTATCCACTGGTTTATACACAGTAATTTTGTTAGGGATATTAACTTTCAACAAGGTTTTCCACAGTTTCCACAGCACCTAATACTATTACTACTAAAATTATTATATTATTTATAAAGGAGATGCGTAAAATGAAAATAGTTTGTTACAAGGATACAATCCTTAAAGCTATTAATTCCGTAGTTAAAGCTGTAGCATCTAAAACTACAATGCCTATACTAGAAGGAATTCTAATTCAAACAAATGATAATGAAATAAAATTAACTACATATGATTTAGAATTAGGTATAGAATATGTAATAAATTGTGAAGTACAAGAACAAGGTAGTTGTGTAGTAAATGCTACAATGTTCAGTGAGATTATTAGAAAATTACCTGATAGTGAAATACAAATAAGATTAAATAATAGTAATTTATTAGAAATAGAATGTGAAGGAGCTTTTTATAAATTAACAACAATGAACCCAGATGAATTTCCTGAACTTCCAAAAATAGAAGTTGAAAATTCTATTGAATTAGAGCAAGGCATTTTAAAAAGTATGATTAGAAAAACAATATTTGCAGTAAGTACAGAAGAAAATAGACCAATATTTACTGGCTGTTTATTTGAAGTGGAAAATAATAAATTAAATTTAGTCGCAGTTGATGGATTTAGATTAGCTTTAAGAAGTATATATTTGCAAAATAAATCAAATAATTTTTCTGCAGTAATTCCAGGAAAAACTTTAAATGAAGTAAATAAAATATTGCTAGATTCTTTTGAAAATATAAAAATAGGAATTTCAAAAAATCAAGCTTTATTTGAAATGGAAAATTGTAAAGTAGTTACAAGAATATTAGATGGAGAATTTTTGAATTATAAAACGGTAATACCAAATAATTGGGAAACAAGAATTAGAGTAAACAAAAACAATTTACAAAATAGTTTTGAAAGAATTAGTTTGATTTCATCATCTAGTATTGAAAAAGAAAAAAAATATCCAGTAAAACTTTCTGTAGACATAGGAAAAGTAACAATTTCTTGTACAAATCAAACAGGACAAGCAAAAGAAGAAATATTTGTTTCTTCAGAAGGCAAGAATATTGAAGCTGGATTTAATCCAAAATACTTTTTAGATAGTTTGAAAGTAATTGATGAAGAAGAAATATTTGTTGAATTGGGAAGTAGTATTTCTCCTTGTTTAATAAAATCAGTTGAAAATAGTGATTATGTTTATATGATTTTACCTATTAGATTAAAAGAATAATTACAGTTCATTATAAAAAGTATTTAATTTAATATAATTTAATTTATATATATTATTTTTTATATATTTACAAAATAATAAAAAGTTTTACACAATTGGAGAACAAAATGTGGATAAAAGAAATAAATTTAATTAATTTTAGGAATTACGAAAATATAAAAATAAATTTAACTCCAAATATTAATTTATTTTATGGTGAGAATGCACAAGGAAAAACAAATATTATAGAATCTATTTTTTTAAGTAGTATAGGAAAATCATTTAGAACTAATAATGATAAAGAATTAATAAAATTTAATACTGAAAATTCGATTGTAGAAATATTTTTTGAAAAATCAGATAGAAGCGGAAAAATAAAAATAGAAATAAACAATAAAAAAAATATTTATTTAAATAATATAAAATTAAAAAAATTAAGCGAGTTATTAGGAAATATAAATGTTGTCATTTTTAATCCAGACGATATAAATATTTTAAAGGAAGGACCACAAAAAAGAAGAAAATTTTTGGATATAATGATTAGTCAATTAAGACCGAATTACATGTATATACTTAATTTATATTCTAAAACTTTAGAACAACGAAATAATTATTTAAGACAAATAAAAAATGAAAATAAAAATCCAGATGTTTTATCTATTTGGGATGAAAAATTAGCAGAATATGCAGAAAAAATTTTTTTATATAGAAATGAATTTATTGAAAAAATAAAAAATAAAATAGAAAAAATTCATTATGAAATAACAGAAAATAAAGAAAAAATAAAAATTGAATATATATCAGATTGTTCCAATAAACAGGAATTTTTAAAAAAATTACAAGAAAGGCGAAAATTAGATATATTAAAAGGTTTTACAACGAAAGGTATTCATAGAGATGATTTTATAATATATATAAATAATAAACAATTAAATATATATGGATCACAAGGACAACATAGAACTGCAATTCTTTCATTAAAATTATCCGAACTACAAGTAATAAAAGATGAAATAGGAGAAAATCCAATTTTATTATTAGATGATTTTATGTCAGAATTAGATGAAAAAAGAAAAAATAATTTTTTAAAAAATATAAATAATATTCAGGTAATTATAACATGCACAGAAAAGTTAAATGATAAAGATTTAAATTATACTTCATTTAAAGTATTAAATGGAAAAATTGTAAATGAATAAAAAGTTTCAAATAGGAGGAGAACAATGGAAAAATATGATCATAAATATGGTGCAGAACAAATTCAAGTTTTAGAAGGGCTAGAAGCCGTAAGAAAAAGACCAGGTATGTATATAGGAAGTACTTCAATTAGAGGTTTACATCATATGGTATATGAGATAGTAGATAATGGTGTTGATGAAGCATTAGCAGGATATTGCACAGAAATAAATATAATAATAGAAAAAGGCAATATAATATGTGTTAAAGATAATGGAAGAGGAATACCTGTTGAAATACATCCCAAAACAGGAATATCTACTGCTGAAACGGTTTATACTGTACTACATGCTGGTGGAAAATTTGGTGGAGACAGTGGGTATAAAGTATCAGGTGGACTACATGGAGTAGGTGCATCAGTTGTAAATGCATTATCAAAATGGACTGAAGTAACAATAGAAAGAGATGGCGGTATATATCAAATGACTTTTGAATACGGAAAAACAATAAAACCGTTAGAAAAAATAGGGGAGTCAAATAAAACCGGAACAAAAGTAAGATTTTTAGCAGATGATACAATTTTTGAATCTCTTGATTATGAATATGAAGTATTAGAAAAAAGATTTAGGGAAATGGCTTTTTTAACAAAAGGATTGAAAATAACATTTGAAGATATGAGACAAGAGGAAAATAAAAAAGTAGAATTTTGTTTTGAGGGAGGATTAAATTCATTCGTAGAATTTTTAAATAAAAATAAAGAAAAACTACATGATAAACCAATCTATATGGAAAAGAGTGGAGATGTACCTGTAGAAATTGCAATACAATATACAACATCTTATAATGAGAATATTTATACATTTGTAAATAATATAAATACTATAGAAGGTGGAACACATTTAGAAGGATTTAAGAGAGGACTAACAAAAGTTTTTAATGATTATGCTAGAAGCCACAATATATTAAAAGATAAAGATTCTAATCTTCAAGGTGAAGATATAAGAGAAGGTATAACAGCTGTTGTATCAGTAAAAATAAAAGAACCTCAATTTGAAGGGCAGACAAAAACAAAATTAGGAAATAGTGAAGTAACAGGAATTGTACAAAGTATGATAAATGATGCCTTATCAACATTTCTAGAAGAGAATCCAAGTGTTGCTAAAGCTATTCTGGAAAAATGCATAAGTGCATCAAGAGCTAGGGAAGCAGCAAGAAAAGCCAGAGAGCTTGTAAGACGAAAATCAGCATTAGAAACAACTACTTTACCAGGTAAACTTGCAGATTGTAGTAGTAAAATAGCAGAAGAATGTGAAGTCTATATAGTAGAAGGAGATTCAGCAGGAGGAAGTGCAAAACAGGGAAGAGATAGAAGATTTCAAGCAATTTTGCCTTTATGGGGAAAAATGTTAAATGTTGAAAAATCTAGAGCAGATAAAATATATGGAAATGAAAAGCTTAATCCAGTAATTGTTGCTATCGGGGCAGGCATTGGAGCAGATTTTGATATAACAAAGATCCGTTATGGAAAAATAATAATTATGGCAGATGCAGATGTAGATGGAGCACATATTAGAACTTTATTAATGACTTTCTTTTTTAGATATATGAGACCACTTGTAGAAAATGGAAATGTATATTTAGCACAGCCTCCTTTATTCAAATTATCTAAAAAGGGAATGGAAGATATATATTGTTATACAGATGAAGATCTATCTAATAAATACAAAGAATTAGAAGAAAAAGGAATCTCAAGAGATCAATTAGCATTACAAAGATATAAAGGTTTAGGAGAAATGAACCCTGAACAATTATGGGAAACTACAATGGATCCAGCACGAAGAACATTAGTAAAAGTTACGATGGAAGATGCAATGAAAGCAGATCAAACAATTTCTTTATTAATGGGAGATGAGGTAGAACCTAGAAGAAATTTTATTCAAAGTAATGCAAAATATGTTAAAAATTTAGATATATAAATATTAATTAATAGCAGGTATAAAACCCTGCTATTATCGATAAAACTAATAATAATTTACAGCTAAAACTAATAAACATAATTTTCGAATCTAATATATATTACTATATAAATAAACCCTAAACCACATATATTAATCAGTTGCTCGACTATCAATACACTACTAAAAACTATATTCATCCACATGGGACTATTAATAATCCTTAAAAAATATAAAAATAATCTTAGCTCAAATATATTATATATAATTTAACCATATAGATATATAAAATAAAATAATAAATATAATAATTTATAGATATAGCTTACATACAAATAATATACTCTTATCGCCGACACATATTAATATATAAAAATACACTAATATATATCTTTGCCCGAATATTAATAAACTAAAAATAATCTATTAATACTCTTGACTCAACTATTATTAATCTTATGGTTTTATTATGTGCTATATAATTTTTTTTATTCAAAAAATATATGGAAATTTTTTGAAGAGTTTTTATTATATTTGTCGAAATTTGTCTATGAAAATATAGGTTTAAAATAGATATGTCACATGTAAATTGAAAAAAAAATATTGAA
>CAMMHE010000005.1 GCA_946496575.1 uncultured Clostridium sp.
ATCACTTTTTTTCTATATTTTTTGTTTCACATCAATTGTAACACTACATATTTTACTTGGAAAAATTTATTAATACTATTGACAATATAGTAAACCTGATATATAATAATGCAGTATGAAATTTAGCGTTGAAGCTGAATGTGGCTACATTCTTGCAGATTGCTAGGATGGAGGGAACTTCAGTGGAGTATGTCTTGGCTTAGACCAGGCGGTAAGAAAAGAAAAAAAGCACTTATCCCTAATTTATCATACAAATTTGGGATTTTATAAAAGGGATTTCAAAACACCCGGGTGCGTTCTGACTTGCCAGCTAAAAAATTTCAATTTATATAGAAAGAGGAGGGAATTTAAATGGCAAATGCAGTAGCAACAAGTGAGAAAATTAGAATAAGACTAAAAGCTTATGACCATGTTGTTTTAGATCAGTCTGCTGAAAAAATAGTAGATACTGCTAAAAAAACAGGAGCAAAGGTATCAGGTCCTATTCCATTACCTACAGAAAAAGAAATAATAACAATTTTACGTTCTCCACATAAACACAAAGATTCAAGAGAGCAATTCGAAATGAGAACACATAAAAGAGTTATTGATATTTTTTATCCAACACAAAAAACAGTTGATAATTTAATGAAATTAGAATTACCAGCAGGTGTTGATATAGAAATTAAATTATAAACATATTATGAATAAAATGTGGAAAAGTTGAAAAAATTCAGCTAAAACAAAACCAAGCTGATGCAAATTTTAAATATTTTTAAAACATAAGTTCAGCCAATAGTTAGGAGGAAAATGAAAAATGAAAAAAGCAATTATAGGAAAAAAACTAGGAATGACACAAATATTTGATGACAATGGTATAGTTATTCCAGTAACAGTTATAGAAGCGGGACCATGTATAGTTGCACAAGTTAAAACAGTAGAAAAAGAAGGATACAATGCAGTACAATTAGGTTTCGGTGAGATTAAAGATAAACATATAAATAAACCTGAAAAAGGTCATTTTGCAAAAAATAATATAACTGCTAAAAAGCATTTAAGAGAATTTAGATTAGACTCAATAGATGGTATTAAAGTAGGAGACGAAATAAAGGCAGATATATTTGCAGCAGGAGAAAAAGTTGATGTTCAAGGAATATCAAAAGGAAAAGGATTCCAAGGTGTAATAAAAAGACATGGACAATCAAGAGGTCCAATGGGACATGGGTCAATGTACCATAGAAGACCAGGTTCAATGGGACCAACATCTACACCAGGTAGAGTATTTAAAGGTAAAAAATTACCAGGACAAATGGGAAAAACTACAATAACAGTACAAAATCTAGATGTTGTAAAAGTAGACATGGATAAAAATGTAATATTAATAAAAGGTAGTGTACCAGGAGCAAAAGGAGCTATCTTAAAAATAAAATCAGCTGTAAGAGCTAGCAAAAAATAGAAAGGAGAGAAAACAAAATGCCAAAAATAGACGTATATGATATGCAAGGTAAAAAAGTTAGTGACGTAGAATTAAATGCAAATGTATTTGGAATTGAACCAAATGAGGCAATTGTACACAGCGTGCTAGTGAACTACTTAGCAAATCAAAGACAAGGTACACAAAGTACAAAAACTAGAGCAGAAGTTAGTGGTGGTGGAAAAAAACCATGGAGACAAAAAGGAACAGGTAGAGCAAGACAAGGAAGTATTCGTGCACCACAATGGATTAAAGGTGGAATTGCATTAGGTCCAAAACCTCGTTCATATAGTTATAAAGTAAATAAAAAAGAAAAACAACTTGCGATTAGATCACTATTAAGTTCAAAAGTATTAGAAAATGAATTGACAGTAGTAGATAAATTAGAATTATCAGAAACAAAAACTAAAGAAATGATAAAAACATTATCTAATTTAAAAGTAGAAGGAAAAACATTAATAATTCTTGCTGATAAAAATGAAAATGTATATTTATCAAGTAGAAATATAAAAGGTGTAAAGGCAATAACATTAAACATGATAAATGTTTATGATTTATTACAATATAATAAATTATTGTTACCTTTAGACACTGTTAAAAAATTAGAGGAGGTGTACGCTTAAGATATGAAAGCAGAAGAAATTATATTAGCACCAGTTATTACTGAAAAAAGTAATGATGAGATGCAAATGGGAAAATACACTTTCGAAGTTAATAGAAATGCAACAAAAATTGATATAGCAAAAGCTGTAGAAAAACTTTTTAATGTAAAAGTATTAAATGTAAATACAATGACAGTTAGAGGAAAAACAAAAAGAGTTAGATATGTTGCTGGAAAAACACCAGATTGGAAAAAAGCTATTGTAACAATAGACACAAATCCAACAGATGAAACATATTTGGGCAAAGGTGGAAAGGTAATTAAGAAATCTAAAAAGTATAAGGATTCTATAGATGAATTCATGGGTGCTTAATTAAAAGAAATAAAAATTGGCATCTTGCCTTGTAAAATTTGAGAATGATTATCGGGAAAGAACCCGGAAAATAAAGAATATCTGTAAGTGAAACAGGAAAAAATTCACAATAAATATAATAAAGAATTTAGTAAAAACAAATATTAAAAAGTTTTTAATAAATTCGAGAAAGGAAGAGAAAAATGGGAATGAAACACTTCAAGGCATATACACCATCAAGAAGAAACATGACAGTTTCAACATATGAAGAAGTAACAAAGAAAACTCCTGAAAAATCTTTATTAGCAGTAAAAAAGAAAAATGCAGGTAGAAATTCATATGGAAGAATTACAGTCAGACATCAAGGTGGCGGAAATAGACAAAAATATAGAATAATAGATTTTAAACGTAGAAAAGATAATATGGAAGCAACAGTATTAGGAATCGAATATGATCCAAACAGAAGTGCTAACATAGCATTAATTCAATACGAAGATGGAGAAAAAGCTTATATATTAGCACCAGAAGGATTAACAGATGGTGCAAAGGTAATATCAGGTGAAAGCGTAGATATAAAACCAGGAAATTGTTTACCAATTGCTAATATACCAGTAGGTACACTAATTCATAACATAGAATTAAATCCTATGCAAGGAGGAAAATTAGTAAAGGCTGCAGGACAAAGTGCACAACTAATGGCAAAAGAAGGAAAATATGCACATGTAAGATTACCTTCAGGGGAAATGAGATTAATATTAGCAAATTGTAGAGCAACAATAGGAACTATAGGAAATAGTGACCATGAAAATGTAAAATTAGGAAAAGCAGGAAGAACAAGACATTTAGGAATAAGACCAACAGTTAGAGGTTCTGTAATGAATCCTAATGATCACCCTCATGGTGGTGGTGAAGGTAGAGCTCCAGTTGGACATTCAGGCCCAATGACACCTTGGGGTAAACCAGCACTAGGATATAAAACAAGAAATAAGAAAAATAAGACAAACAAGTTCATTGTTAAAAGGAGGAAATAAAAATCATGGCTAATAGAAAAAATAAAAAACCATTCGTAAGTGAAAGTTTACTAAAAAAAGTAGAAGCTATGAACGAAACAGGAAAAAAAGAAGTATTAAAAACATGGTCAAGAGCTTCAACAATATATCCACAAATGATTGGTCATACAATAGCTGTACATGATGGAAGAAAACATGTACCTGTATATATAACAGAAGAAATGATAGGTCATAAATTAGGTGAATTTGCTCCTACAAGAACATTTAAAGGTCATGCAGGAGAAAAAACATCAACAGTAAAATAAAAATTTAGAATAATAATTAAGATGTAAGAGAACATCAAAAATAAAAGTAAGGAGGAAAATAAAGTGGAAGAAACAGCAATAGTTGAAGCTAGAGCAACTCTTAAATATGCAAGAATTTCAAGTAGAAAAGTAAAAATTGTTGCAGATTTAATAAGAGGAAAAAATGTAGACGAGGCTTTAGCAATAGTTAAATTTACACCGAAAGCTTCTTCAGTAATAATTGAAAAATTATTAAAATCAGCAGTAGCAAATGCTGAAAATAATCATCACATGGATCATTCAAAACTATATGTTGCTGAAATATTTGCAAATCAAGGTCCAACTTTAAAAAGAATTAGACCAGCTGCAAAAGGTTCAGCAGTAAGAATTAGAAAGAGAACAAGTCATATAACAATTGTTCTAAGAGAAGAATAGGAGGTTGCTAAAAAGATGGGACAAAAAGTACATCCAACAGGAGTTAGAGTAGGAATAATAAAAGATTGGAATGCAAAATGGTATGCAAATGACAAAAACTTTGCAGATTATTTAGTAGAAGATCAAAAAATCCGTAAATTTTTAAAGAAAAAATTATATTCTGCTGGAATTTCTAAAATAGAAATTGAAAGAACAGCGAAATTTGTTAAAGCTAATGTATATACAGCAAAACCAGGAATTGTAATAGGAAAAGGTGGAGCTGGTGCAGAAAGTTTAAAACAAGAACTTTCAAAAGAAATTGGAAAAGAAATTAATGTAAATATAATTGAAGTAAAAGAAATAGATACAGATGCACAATTAGTTGCAGAAAATATAGCAGGGCAACTAGAAAGAAGAATTTCATTTAGAAGAGCAATGAAACAATGTATGCAAAAAGCTATGAAAGCAGGTGCTTTGGGAATTAAAACTTCAGTATCTGGTAGATTAGGCGGAGCTGATATGGCAAGAACAGAATTCTATAAAGAAGGAACAATTCCGCTACAAACTTTAAGAGCTGATATAGATTATGGATTTGCAGAAGCAGATACAACATATGGAAAAATTGGTGTTAAAGTTTGGATATATAAAGGTGAAGTTCTTCCAACTAAAAAAGTGGAAGGAGGAGACAAATAATGCCATTAATGCCAAAAAAATTCAAATATAGAAAAATGCAAAAAGGTAGAAATAGAGGAAAAGCAACAAGAGGAAATACTGTAACAGAAGGAGAATATGGATTACAAGCTGTTGAAGCAGGTTTAATTAAAGGTAACCAAATTGAAGCAGCTCGTGTTGCTATGACTCGTTATATAAAAAGAGGTGGAAAAGTTTGGATTAAGATATTTCCAGACAAACCAGTATCACAAAAACCAATTGGTACTCGTATGGGTAAAGGAAAAGGAAATGTTGAATATTGGGTAGCTTCTGTAAAACCAGGTAGAGTAATGTTTGAAATGGCTGGTATACCAGAAGAAACAGCTAGAGAAGCTCTACGTTTAGCAATGAATAAACTACCTATTAAAGCAAAATTTGTGAAAAGAGAAACTATAAATGAGGTAGGTGATAATGATGAAGATAAATAAAATTAGAGAAATGTCTTCACCAGAACTAGAAAAAGAATTAGGTGAACTAAAAACAGAATTATTCAAATTAAAATTTAGTTTAGCTACAAATGGATTAGATAATCCAATGAAAATAAAAGAAGTAAAAAGAGATATAGCTAAAATAAACACAATATTAACAGAAAGAAAATTAGCTGAAGCAAAAAAATAGAAAAGGAAAAATTCCTAAAACAAAAAAGGAGGATTAAAACCTATGGAAGAAAGAAATCTTCGTAAAGTTATGGTTGGAACAGTTACTTCTGATAAAATGGATAAAACAGTAGTAGTATCAGTTGAAGGAAGCGTAAGACATAACGTATATGGAAAAACAGTTAAAAGAACATATAAATTAAAAGCACATGATGAAGCAAACAACTGTAAAATAGGAGATAGAGTAAAAGTCATGGAAACAAGACCACTTTCTAAAGAAAAAAGATGGAGAGTAGTTGAAATCCTAGATAAAAAAGGAGGAGAATAGATCATGGTACAACAACAAACTATACTAAAAGTAGCTGATAATACAGGTGCAAAAGAAATTATGTGTATAAGATGTTTAGGAGGATCTTACAGAAAAACAGCAAATATAGGAGACATAATTATAGCATCAGTAAAATCAGCAATACCAGGTGGAGTTGTAAAAAAAGGTGAAGTTGTAAAAGCAGTTATAGTAAGAAGCAAAAAAGGATTAAGAAGACAAGATGGATCATATATAAAATTTGATGAAAATGCAGCAGTAATCATAAAAGATGATAAAACACCAAAAGGAACACGTATATTTGGACCTGTTGCAAGAGAATTAAGAGAAGGGGAATATATGAAAATTCTTTCATTAGCCCCAGAGGTATTATAAAAAAGGAGGGAGAACCTTATAATGAAAATAAAAAAAGGAGATACAGTCCAAGTTTTATCTGGAAATGATAAAGGCAAAAAGGGAGAAGTATTAGAAGTTATACCTAAAACACAAAGAATAATAGTAAAAGGTGTAAATGTAAGAAAAAAACACATCAAACCTAGAAAACAAGGTGAAGAAGGCGGTATAATACCACTAGAATGCTCTGTTTTAGCAAGTAAAGTAAATATAGTATGTCCTAAATGTGGAAAAGCAACTAGAATAGGATATATTAATGAAAAAGGAGAGAAAGTTCGCGTTTGTAAAAAATGTGGAGCTAAACTAAAATAATAATCAGAAAGGAGGAAACTTGTGATATGGAAAAGTTAAAAGAGCAATATGTAAAAGAAGTAATTCCAGCATTAATGAAAAAATTTAATTATAAATCAATTATGCAAGTTCCAAAACTTGAAAAAATAGTTATAAATATAGGATTAGGAGACACAAAGGAGAATCCTAAAGAATTAGAAAATGCAGTTAATGATTTAACATTAATTACAGGTCAAAAACCAGTAATAACAAAAGCTAAAAAATCAATTGCAGCATTTAAACTAAGAGAAGGAGCAAATGTAGGTTGCAAAGTTACTTTAAGATCTGATAAAATGTATGATTTTGCATATAAACTATTTAATGTAGCTCTTCCAAGAGTAAGGGATTTTAGAGGTGTATCAAAAAAATCTTTTGATGGTAGAGGTAATTATTCTATGGGAATAAAAGAACAATTAATATTCCCAGAAATTGAATATGATAAAATAGATAAATTAAGAGGTATGGATATCATATTTGTAACAACAGCAGAATCTGATGAAGAAGCTAAAGAGTTACTTACATTGCTAGGTATGCCATTCCAAAACTAAATTAAGGAGGAAAATTTTAAATATGGCTAAAAAATCATTAAAAGTAAAACAGGCTAAACCACAAAAATATGCTACTAGAGAATATAATAGATGCAAATTATGTGGTAGACCACACAGTTATATTAGAAAATATGGTATATGCCGTGTATGTTTTAGAGAATTAGCACATAAAGGTGAAATACCAGGAGTAAAAAAAGCAAGCTGGTAAAAAATTAGTACATGGATATTTTTAAACAAAATTTTAATACAATAAAATGCAGTTTTTAATTTATTTATAGAAAAGGAGGAAAAGTAAATTGAACACTACAGATCCAATAGCAGATATGTTAACAAGAATAAGAAATGCAAATAGTTCAAAGCATAAGACAGTTGACATACCTGAATCAAAAATGAAATTATCAATAGCTGAAATATTATTCAAAGAAGGATATATAAAATCTTTTGAAGAAATCAGCAATGAAGGTCAAGGAATAATAAGAATTACTTTAAAGTATGATGAAAAAGGCAAAAAAGTAATAGATGGAATAAAAAGAATTAGTAAACCAGGATTAAGAGTATATGCTAGTAAAGATGAATTACCAAAAGTATTAAATGGATTAGGAATAGCAATAATATCTACATCAAAAGGATTAAAAACAGATAAAGAAGCTCGTGAATTAGGTGTAGGAGGAGAAGTTCTAGCATATGTTTGGTAATTTATAAAATTAAATTAAATTACAATAATAAAGTAACAGGGAAAAATTAACCTAATTGTGAAAATACAAAATAGTACATAAACGTTAGGCGAACGCCCTAAAAAATAAAAGGAAGGTGAATATAAATGTCAAGAATAGGAAATAAAGCTATTCAAATACCACAAGGAGTAACTGTAACAGTTGATGGAACAAAAGTAACAGTAAAAGGACCAAAAGGCACATTAGAAAGAGAAATAAATAAAAATATAACTGTGTTAATTGAAAACAATGAAGTTAAAGTAACAAGACCAAATGATGAAGCTTTTAATAAAAGCTTGCATGGTTTAACAAGAACATTAATAAATAATATGATTCAAGGAGTAGTTAATGAATATACAAGAGAGTTACAAATAAATGGTGTAGGCTACAGGGTTCAGAAGCAAGGAAACAACTTAAATTTAACTCTAGGATATTCTCATCCAGTAATATTTGAAGCACCAAAAGGAATAACTTTTGACGTTCCAAATCAATCTACTATTATAGTAAAGGGAATTGATAAAGAATTAGTTGGCCAAACAGCAGCCAATATAAGAACAAAGAGACCACCAGAGGTATATAGAGGAAAAGGAATAAAATATGCTGAAGAAGTTATAAGACGCAAAGAAGGAAAAACAGGTAAGAAATAAATCAAAACTGTAATCTAATGGATATAGAAGTATAATCTTATAATCATATAATTACGGAAAGGAGTAAATTTTAAATGATTAAGAAAGCAGATAGAAAATTTGAAAGAACAAGAAGACATATTAGAGTAAGAACAAAAGTATCTGGTACAGCTGAAAGACCAAGATTATGTATATATAAAAGCAATAATAATATATATGTACAAGTTATTGATGATGTAGCAGGAAATACTCTAGCTAGTGCATCAACTCTTGAAAAAGAAGTAAAAAATAAACATGCAAATAAAGAAGCAGCCAAAGAAGTTGGAACTCTAATTGCAAAAAAATGTAAAGATAAGAAAATTGAAGAAGTAGTTTTTGACCGTGGAGGATATATATATCATGGTGTAGTTAAAGAATTAGCAGAAGCAGCAAGAGAAGGCGGATTAAAATTTTAAAATTTTAAAATCAATTAAAAACTATATTAAGTAAATAATAAGTAGAAGTATCTACATATAAAATAAAAACAAGGGAGGGAAAACAAACTTAAATGGAAGAGAATAAAGCAGAATTAAAAGAAAAAGTAGTAGCTCTTAATCGAGTAGCTAAAGTAGTTAAAGGTGGTAGAACATTTAGATTTAGTGCTGTTGTTGTTGTTGGAGATAGTGCTGGACATATTGGTGTTGGAAATGGAAAAGCAGCTGAAGTTCCAGATGCAATAAAAAAAGCAATACAATCAGCTAAAAAGAACCTAGTAGAAGTTCCAATTGTAGGAACTACTATACCACATGAATATATAGGAAAATTTGGAAGTGCACAAGTAATTTTAAAACCAGCTGCAGAAGGTACAGGACTTATAACAGGTGGAAGTGTAAGACCAGTATTAGAGCTTGCAGGATATAAAGATGTACGTACAAAGGTTATAGGAACGAATAATCCACGAAATGTTGTATATGCTACAATAGAAGGATTAAAAGCAATGCAAACAGTAGAACAAGTAGCTAAAAAAAGAGGAAAAAAAGTAGAAGAGATTTTATAATCTTGAAAGGCTAAAATAACATACAGAATTTATAAAAAATAAAAATAGGAGGTGCAAGCAAAAGTGAAACTAGGAGAATTAAAACCAGCAATTCAAAAAACAAAAAGAACAAGAGTAGGACGTGGAATTGGTTCAGGTCTTGGAAAAACATCAGGAAGAGGTCAAAAAGGTCAAAAAGCTAGATCTGGCGGAGGAGTAAGACGTGGTTTTGAGGGTGGTCAAACACCATTATATAGAAGATTACCAAAAAGAGGATTCACAAATATTCATGCTAAAAATTATACAGAAGTAACATTAACTATGTTAAATAAAAGTAAAGCAACAGATGTTACAGCTGAAAGTTTATTAGAAGAAAGAATAATTGGAAAAATAAATGACGGAATTGTAGTTTTAGCAACAGGTAAACTAGAAAAAAAATTAAATGTAAAAGCAAATAGATTTACAGCATCTGCAAAGGAAAAGATAGAAGCCCTAGGCGGAAAGGCAGAGGTGGTTTAATTGTTTAAAACTATAAAGAACGCATTAAAAACACCAGATGTAAGAAAAAGAGTATTATATACATTATTATTAATAGTGATATTCAGATTAGGATGTTATATAACTGTACCAGGAGTTGATGTAGTTGCATTAAATAATGCAATGTCAACTACTGGAATCAGTGGTTTTATAAACTTAATTTCAGGTGGAGCATTTTCAAGATTTTCAGTATTTGCAATGACAATTACACCATATATAACTGCTTCAATTGTTATACAATTATTAGCAATGATAATACCTTCATTAGAGAAATTAACTAAAGAAGGTGGAGAAGAAGGAAGAAGAAAAATAAATAAATATACAAAGATTGTTACAATAATATTAGCATTAATTGAGGCAATTGGAATATATTTATCTTATAAGTCTACAGGAATATTTGTAAATTCTGGATTTATTACGGGTTCACTTGTAGTAGTTTCATTAGTTGCAGGAACATCATTATTAATGTGGCTAGGAGAACAAATTGATACAAAAGGTATAGGAAATGGAATATCTATCATAATATTTGTAGGTATTATTTCAGGTTTACCATCAGCTTGTGTAACAGTTTGGAATTTAATATTTACTACTGCTGGATTTAGTACAACAGGTCTAATTTTAGCAATAGCAATAATAATAGGAGCACTTATTTTAGTATCAGGAGTTGTATTTGTGCAACAAGCAGAAAGAAGAGTTCCTGTACAATATTCTAAAAAAGTTGTAGGAAGAAGGATGGTAGGAGCACAGAATACACATATACCTCTAAAACTAGTAATGGCAGGAGTTATGCCAGTAATCTTTGCCTCATCATTTATGACATTTCCAGCTATGATAATACAAATATTTGTAAGTGATATAGCAACAAGGACAGGCTTTTTAGCAGGATTATATAAGTTTTCATTAGCAACATCTTCATCAAGTGTTGGAATAGGCTATTCTATAGCAAATGCAATAGTATATTTATTACTAATTTTAGGATTTACATTTTTCTATACTTATGCCACATTTAATCCAGCAGAAGTATCAAATAATATAAAGAAAAATGGAGGATTTATTCCTGGAATAAGAGCAGGAAAGCCAACAACAGATTATTTATCTTCAATAATAACAAAATTAACATTATTTGGAGGTTTTTTCTTAGCATTAATTGCAATATTACCAATGTTATTAAGATTTACAACATTAAATGTTTCATTTGGAGGAACATCAATATTAATTGTAGTAGGTGTAGCATTGGAAACAGTTCAACAATTAGAATCTCAATTAATGATGAGACATTATAAAGGATTTCTAGAGTAAAGAAGTAAGATATAGCAAAAGTTGGAGATTGAAAATGCAATCTCTAACTTTGTTGTGATTAGCAAGAAAGTATCTAAAATTAAAAATAATATGACTTTTTAAATATCTATAATATAGGTATTTAAAAAATCATATTAAAAGGAGAGAATGTATTATGTATATTATAATGTTAGGTGCTCAAGGAACTGGTAAAGGGACAGTTGCAGGATTAATTAGTGAGCAAATGGGATGGCCACAAATATCAACAGGAGACATTTTTAGAAAAAATATAAGTGAACAAACAGAATTAGGAATAGAAGCAGATAAATATATATCAAAAGGAAATCTTGTGCCAGATGAAATAACTATACCAATGGTAAAAAATACGCTAAATCAAGAAGATGCTAAAAATGGAGCAATATTAGATGGCTTTCCAAGAACAATTAATCAAGCAGAAAAATTAGATGAAATTTTATCAGAAAAAGGGAAAAAAGTAGATTTAGTAATAAATTTAGTTACCCCAAAAGAAGAAATAATAGATAGAATCTTAACAAGAAGAGTATGTACAAATCAAAATTGTAAAGCAACATATAATACAAAATTACATCCACCAAAAATAGAAGGAATTTGTGATAAATGTGGATCACCTTTAATTCAAAGAGTAGATGATTCAGATCCAGATGCAATAAAAAGAAGATTAGAAATATATGAAGAAAAGACAAGTCCATTAATAGATTTTTATAATAAAAAAGGTGTATTAAGAACTGAAACAGTAAGTACAGCAATTAATCATTTGGGAAATGATGTAGCAAATGAAATAATACAAGGCTTAAAAACAAATAAGTAGAGGTAAATAAAGTGGTAACAATAAAATCAAAAAAAGAAATAGAATTTATGAGAGAAGCTTGTAAAGTTGCAGCATTGACTCATAAAGCAATAGAAGAAAATATAAAACCAGGAATAACAACTTGGGAATTAGACCAAATTGCAGAAAAAACTATGAGAAGTCTAGGTGCTATTCCAGCAGAAAAAAATTATCCATCAGGATTTGATGATGTTCCAAATTTTCCAGCATCTACATGTATTTCAATAAATGACGAAGTGATACATGGAATCCCATCAAAAAAGAGATATATAAAAGAAGGAGATATTATAAGTGTAGATTTAGTAGCATTGAAAAATGGATTTAACGGAGATGCGGCAAGAACATATAAAGTAGGAAAAATATCAAAAGAAGCAGAAAGACTAATAGAAGTAACAAAACAAGCCTTTTTTGAAGGAATAAAATTTGCTAAAAAAGGAAATAGAGTGGGAGACATATCACATACTATTGGTGAATATGTCAAATCACAAGGATATTCAGTTGTGAAGGAATTTCAAGGACATGGAATAGGAAGGCAAATGCATGAAGAACCGGGAATACCAAACTATGGAAAAGCAGGAAAGGGATTGCGCCTAGAACCAGGTATGACTTTAGCAATAGAACCTATGGTAATACAAGGAAAACCAGATATATTAGAATTAGAAGATGGATGGACAATTATTACTGAAGATGGCAGTCTAGCAGCACATTATGAAAATACGATTTTAATTACAGAAAAAGAGCCTGAAATATTGACAATTATTTAAAAATGATGTATACTATATAAGTTAATGGATATAATTGGCAAAAATAGGAGGGGAAAGCTTTGTCAAAGGAAGATGTAATAGAAGTAGAAGGTACAGTTATAGAAACTTTACCAAATACTAATTTTAAAGTAGAACTTGAAAATGGGCATCAAATATTAGCACATATTTCAGGAAAATTAAGAATGAATTATATAAAAATATTACCAGGAGATAAAGTAAAGGTAGAACTTTCTCCATATGATTTGTCAAGAGGTAGAATTACTTGGAGAGCAAAATAATAATCAAATTCATATAAAAATAAAAGCAATTATAATATACAAAATAAATATATAAAGAAAAAATGCAGGAGGTGCAAAAAATGAAAGTAAGACCATCAGTAAAACCTATTTGTGATAAATGCAAAGTAATAAAAAGAAAAGGTGTAATTAGAGTTATCTGTGAAAACCCTAAACACAAGCAAAGACAAGGATAATAAATCCATAGTTTAGTTGATAACACAATCATGTAGCGGCTGTGAGATAAAATCTCATTTCATGTTTGTGTTTATTATATAGTCTTAAAAATTTAGAGGGGCTGGGGTAAACACTAGCAACATTTCACCTTTAGGTTAATAGGACAAACAAAAATAAAAAATATTTTGGAGGTGCAAACAAAAATGGCTCGTATAGCAGGAATAGATTTACCTAAAGAAAAAAGAGTAGAAGTAGGACTTACTTACATATATGGTATAGGATTAAAAAGTTCTCAAAAAATACTTGCAAAAGCAGAGGTAAATCCAGATACTAGAGTAAAAGATTTAACTGATGACCAAGTAAATAACATCAGGAAGGTAATTGATGAATCATACAAAGTAGAAGGTGACTTAAGAAGAGAAGTAGCATTAAATATAAAAAGATTAACAGAAATTGGTTGCTATAGAGGATTAAGACATAGGAAAAGTCTACCAGTAAGAGGACAAAGAACAAAAACTAATGCTCGTACTAGAAAAGGTCCAAGAAAACTAGTAAGCAAAAGTAAAAAAGCATAATAACAAAATTTTAAATTAGAGCAGTAGCAATAGTAAAATTAAAAACGAACAATTTATGAATAGATTCCAATTTAAGGAGGGAAATAAAAAAAATGGCTAACAAAACTCTAACAAAAAAAACAGTAGCTAGAAGGAATAGAAAAAACATTGAAAAAGGTGAAGCACATATTCATTCAAGTTTTAATAATACAATAGTTACAATAACAGATACAAGAGGAAATACAATATCATGGGGAAGTGCAGGAGGACTAGGATTTAAAGGATCTAGAAAAAGTACACCATATGCTGCAGGTGAAGTAGCAGAAAAAGCTGCAAAAGCTGCAATGGAACACGGATTAAAGTCTGTAGAAGTATATGTTAAAGGTCCAGGTTCAGGTCGTGAAGCTGCAATAAGATCATTACAAGCAGCAGGTCTTGAAATTAGTGCAATTAAAGATGTAACACCAATCCCACATAATGGATGTAGACCACCAAAAAGAAGAAGAGTATAGAAATATACCAAAATTAATATAAAAATCAAAAAGGTTAACCTAAAATATTAAGAAGGGAGTAATAAAAAATGGCAAGATATACAGACGAACAATGTCGTATTTGCCGTAGAAATGGAGAGAAATTGTTTTTAAAAGGTTCAAGATGTTATACTGATAAATGCAGTATTTCAAGAAGAAATTATGCACCAGGACAACATGGACAAAAAAGAGCAAAACTTTCTGAATACGGAACACAATTAAGAGAAAAACAAAAAACAAAAGCATATTATGGAGTTGGAGAAAAACAATTTAGAAAATATTTTGAAATGGCTTCAAACAAAAAAGGTGTAACAGGTGAAAACTTATTACAAATATTAGAAAGTAGATTAGATAATGTTGTATATAGATTAGGATATGGATCATCAAGATCTCAAGCAAGACAACTTGTAAATCATGGTATTTTTTCTGTAAATGGAAAGAGAGTTGATATTCCATCTTACTTGGTAAAAGTAGGAGATGTTATAGCTGTAAGAGAAAATAAAAAAGATACAGGAGCTATAAAAATCAACGTAGAAGAAAATGCAGCTAGACCAGTTCCAGAATGGTTAGAAAAACAAACAGAAACATTAAGTGGTAAAGTAATTAGACTAGCAGCTAGAGAAGATATAGACATTCCAGTTGAAGAGCATTTAATAGTAGAGCTTTACTCTAAATAGTTTTTAAAAATTAGGAGGTAAAAATGATAGAATTCGAAAAGCCAAATATTGAATGTCTAGAAGTTGATAATACAAATAACTATGCCAAATTTGTATGTGAACCATTAGAAAGAGGATATGGAGTTACAATAGGAAATTCTTTAAGAAGGATTTTATTATCATCATTAACAGGATGTGCAATAACAAGTGTAAAAATTGAAGGTGTATTGCATGAATTCTCTAGCATACCAAATGTTGTAGAAGATGTACCAGAAATAATAGTAAACTTAAAAAGTGTTAGATTAAAATTTGATGAAAATAAAGAAAAAATATTAAAAATTAACTTCAAAGGCGAAGGCGAAGTAACAGCTAGTGATATTGTAACAGATGGAACAGTAGAAATACTAAATCCAGATTTACATATAGCGACAGTATCAGAAGGTGGACAATTAGTAATGGAAATGACTGCAGAAATGGGAAGAGGTTATACTCCTTCTGAAAAAAATAAAAAACCAAATCAAGACATTTCAGTTTTACCAATAGATTCAATTTATACACCAGTTACAAAGGTTAATTATCAAGTTAAAAACACTAGAGTAGGTCAAATGGTTGACTATGATAAATTAATTATAGAAGTATGGACAGATGGAAGTTTAAAAGCACATGAAGCATTAAGTTTAGCTGCTAAAGTAATGACAAGTCACTTAAGTTTATTTATTGATTTATCAGAAGCAACAAAAAATACACAAGTAATGATAGAAAAGGAAGAATCACAAAAAGTAAAAGTATTAGAAACATCAATTGAAGAATTGGAATTATCTGTGAGATCATTCAACTGCTTAAAGAGAGCAGGTATTGCAACAGTTGAAGATTTAATTAATAAGTCTGAATCAGATATGATGAAAGTTAGAAATTTAGGGAAAAAGTCATTAGATGAAGTAACTGCAAAACTACATTCATTAGGACTTGATTTCGCTGAAGAAGAAGAATAAAAAGTTAGGAGGAGAAAAAATTGGCTACAAATAGAAAATTGGGTGTAACTACAGATATAAGAATAGCAATGCTTAAAAATTTAACTACTGATGTAATTATGCATGGAAAAGTTGAAACTACTGAAGCTAGAGCTAAAGAAGTAAAATCAATAGTAGATAGCTTAATTGCACTTGCAGTAAAAGAAAAAGATAATTTTGAAGAAGTGCAAGTAAAAGTAGTAAAAGCAAAGTTAGATTCTAAAGGTAATAAAGTAACAGAATTAGTAAAAAGTAAAAATGGAAATGAATATTTAAAAGTAGTTAAAGAGGAAACAACTGAAAAAAGACAAAAAGATATGCCATCAAGATTAAGTGCAAGAAGAAAAATGATGAGAAAATTAAATAAAGTAAAAGATAGTGATGGAAAAAATGTTGATTTACCTGGAAAACTATTTACAGAATTAGCTCCAAAATATGAAGAAAGAGTAGGAGGATATACTCGTATAGTTAAAGTAGGATCTCGTAGAGGAGATGGAGCAGAAAAGGCCATATTAATGTTAATTTAATGAAAATATAAAGAAAGATATCGCATGAAATATATTGCGATATTTTTTTTAGTAGTCAAACATCAGAACCAAAATAAATTGTAAGCATATAATATTTATGAGGAGAAGGAGAAATGTTTAATTTTATAGTAAATACTTGTCTTTGGACATTAGCTTTATATGGACTATTTGAAATAATTAAAAATATAATATATATGTTTACATTTGCTAATTATAAAGAAGATGGCATATACATAATTATTGCAACAAAAAATCAAGAAACTAAAATAGAATACTTTTTGCGTTCATGTTTATTTAAAATATTTTATGGAAAAGAGGATTACATTAAGGACATAATTATAACTGATTTATGTTCTAAAGATAAAACACAAGAAATTGAAGAAAAAATTGCTACTAGCATGCAAGGAATAAAAGTAGTTAAATGGAAAGAATGTAAAGACTTTATTGACAATATTGAGAATAGAGTTTAAATTAAAAAGGAAAATGACGTTGTCAAACGAAATATTACTGACAATCAATATTGGCTAATTAGCTAACACATAAAGAGGATAGTTTAAATGGAAACATTTAACTATCCTCTTTATAATTTACTAGTTATAAGCAGTATAAATAGCTTTTTGTATGAAAATTTACATAAATTGGATACTACATTGACTTTAAAAAACAAATGATGTATAATATAAAAGATTCTATATAAGAAATATAAGTAAAAGGAGAGATTTTTTTTATGGACGACTCCATAGAATTAGGAATAGGTTTTTTAGCTGGTAGACCTAATGTATGCAAAATAATAAATAGCTACTATAAAGACATATTACATCAAGTAGAAATGTATGAAAAAAAAGTAAATGTTACAATATTTATATTGTATGATTTAGAATATCAATTTTCGGACAGAAGTTATTTTTATAACATATTACCAGAAGTTTATGAGAACATAAAAATAAAATACATAACACCAGAAGACATAGAAGAAGAAAAAAAAATATTAATATCTAGATTAGGATATTCAAAAGAAGATATAGATATGTTTTTAGGAAGAGGTTATGCTAGGGCAAGAAACTCTGTTTTATATTTTGCACTTAAAAGACATATGGATTATTTATTTTTTTGGGATGATGATGAATATCCATTAGCAATATATAGAGATGAAAATAATAAAATATCGTGGATCAAACAAAAAAATATTTTAGAGCAACTTAGAGCATTAGAAATAGGAGATATTACAAATGGTTGTAGATGTGGCTTTATGGCACCTATACCTAATATAAAAGATATAGAACAAATAAAGCAAGAAACATTTAAAACATTTTTAGAAGCTGTTAATACAGATGGAATATCATGGCATTTTTTAGAAGATATGAAAAATAATGATGGAGGTATAGCATTTGCAGATCAAAAAATTGCTACAGATTTTATCGAACCTAAAGAATGGAAAGGAGTATTATATGCATCAACTCTTGGAATAAATTTACGAAACCTAGACAAAGTGCCAGCATTCTATAATCCACCAAAAGCAAGAGGAGAAGATACATTTTTTAATATAGCAATAAAAGATGAAGGAACAGCAAAAGTATTAAAAGTAAATTCTTATCATTTTCATGACAGTTTCTTAAAATATACAAAACTAATGGAAGAAAAATATCCAACCAAGTTACAGAGAATATCTGTAAAAGAAGGAAAAGAAATTGAAAAAAGATTTTACAACACAGTGCTTGGATGGGTAAAATATAAGCCTTTATATATATATTTAAAAGATAGAAATAATTATAGAGATATTATAGATGAATGCAAGAAAAAGTTATTAGAGACAACAGATATAATAAATAAAATATTTCCAAATTAT
Source organism: uncultured Clostridium sp. (assembly GCA_946496575.1). Lineage (GTDB taxonomy): Bacteria > Bacillota > Clostridia > TANB77 > CAG-508 > CAG-269. The sequence goes on from CAMMHE010000005.1 coordinate 18,391, forward strand.
GACTTTAATGTTTTATTAAAAGAATTAGAAAAATATGATAAAGATGTAGAAATACATTATCAAGAATATTTAAGAACAAATCAAATATGGAAAAGCCTAAAGGAAAAAATGTTAGCAATAAGTAAATAAAAGGAAATCTTAAAGAGTTTCCTTTTATTATTTGTTATTAAGCTTATCTAATATTTTAAAATATTCAGATATTATTATCTTCATATTTTCAGAACCACATAATATACAATCCCTTATTTCAGGAATATTAGTTTCTTCATAATCTTTTTGAGTAAAATCATTAACATAGTTTAAGTAATCATTTTCTCGATTTTCACCAGTAAAAGTCCATGGTTTTTTAATATATATAAAATGTATAGTCGATATGCCGTCTAATGTATATTCCTGACAATTAATATAATATTCAAGATAAGGAAAAAACACATTGTATTTGTTTTTCATATGTAATTCTTTTTTATTATTCCATTCAGTATCATATTCTTGTAGGATATCTTGATCTCCAATAGCGTCACGTTTATTTAAAATTGTTTCAATAATTTCTTGAAATCTTTGCATTCTTCCTAATTTTGGTTCTATAACCATAACACCAGAGGTTAATTTAATATAGCGAGGTGTTATATTTGGACCATAGTGTTTATCAATAACTGCTGACATATCAGGCATATCAAATAATTCATCTATATTTTTCCTTACATAAATATCACTATCAATAAATACAAGCTTTTCAAAGTATGTAAGTTCAAATATAATTAATTTATCAAAAGTATAATTCCATCTAGACTTCTGCATAGAATTATTCTTATTTATGATATCTATAGGTAGAGGAATGTGATTTTTTCTAATCGTTTTTATTTGATTAATATTTAATATGTTTTCAGACTCTTTTGAAACGTCATCAGTTACCAAAACATATAATGGATATTTAGAATTGACTGAATGTAGACATTTGTTTAAGCATAAGACGCCTAATAAATATGAGTCATTGGACAAAACTGTTATATATGCCTTTTTTTCCATTTTTACCTCCAATTTTAATAGATTTTAACACAAATTGAATATGAAAGCAAGAATTTGTAGAAAATAAGGTGTGGTAATTAAATAATTCATCACAAGAAATATCAATATCGTCATTCCAAATTATACCATATCCTCTTATTGAAAGTAAGTTCTTATTATAATACCATAAATGCCAAAGTGCCATAGGATTATAATTATTTTCCTATGACACTCTGGCATGAAATGTTAGTCTCTTTTCAGATTTGAAAGCCAACCATTACACTCTTCAATTTTAAATAAGATAACGGATTCTAGAATTTCTGCATCTTTGCCTTTTAGAATTTGAGATAGCTCTGAAACCAGTTCAGGGTTGGTATTAACTGCAACGCAAAATGCCCTTTCTAATTCTGCATTGCTTAATAATAACTCTGCACTTGATGGATATGGTTTTCTGCTTAAGATTTTTTGTATAGTACTTTCTCCTAAATATACAACTCTAGTTACCCTTCCTTCGCCTGAAATTTCAAAAGTTATGATAGTGTGGTTTGATCCATTATACCATTTCATGTTAAGTCCCCTTTTTGAAAGATTTATAACAATTATAGCATAATTTTACATGATTTACAAGGTATTATTGAAAAAGAAATCCATTTTAAAGGTGGTATGGATGATGATTATTATTTTTGCAAGTTGGGGATTATAAAATAACACTTCAATAGATTTGCAGTATTTAGTATAATATTGTTTAATTATGTTAAATACAAAATTTCTTAAGTATTTTTCTGTATGTATCAAGTAATAATTATTATAATACAAATTTAGGAGGAAAAATCATGGTTATTATTAATGGCGATGTAAACGGATGTATAGTTAGAGGAAATATTTGTCATGGCAGCACTTGCAAAAAGGTTGACAAGACAAAAAAGGAATCAGCAAACGGTGTTAATCGGATTGCTATTTATAGTAGAATAAATGTAAAAGTATCCGCCTGTAACACAACTGATGTAATAGCACATCTCCATGGTTCGGGTATTATGGACGGCGACCTTGAACTTTCTGTAACAAGATTTGGCGATGAAATTCAAATTTCAGTCAAATCAGATGAAACTTCAGGCAATAGTATGCCTATAATATCTGGCAACTCTATTGTTATTAACAATTTCAGCAGTGGGAGTAACAATGACTTAACACTCGACATTACAATTCCGAATGAAGAGTTTGAAAAAATTTCTGTTGAAATCAAAAACGCTAACATTGATGTAGCATCTTACATCAAAGCTAGATTTATTACAGTTGAAAACAAAAATGGAAATGTTGCTTTATCAGCAACATTCCAAACTTTAAGTATCAAATGCAATAACGGGAATGTCAATGTTGATTCGAAGGCACATGGTGATATTAGATTAAATGTTAATGCTAAAAACGGAAATGTTGATGTATCCATTGGAAATATAGCAACTTCACATGTATCTGTTGATTCTAAAAACGGAAGTTGTAAAAACAATACAAGATTAAAAGGAACTCTTTTATAAGGAAGTCTTGCTCCACTTTTTTATATAATTCTGAAACTTTATATTTATTACCTGTTTTTGTATCTGTCCAAATTAAATAAACTAAATCTTTTTCCATTTCATTTTCCACTAATCATTTATATTATATATATCTAACATTCTTTTCTTCTTTCTAAAAGATTTGGATATATAAAAACAATCGACCATAATGACCGATTGTGACGTGGTGCAGGTGGTGGGGGTCGAACCCACACGAATGTTACTTCGCAGGATTTTGAGTCCTGTGCGTCTGCCAATTCCGCCACACCTGCATAAAAATAGATACCTGATATATATTATCACAAAATGAACTATAAGTCAAAGGTTTTTTAAAATGTATTGCCAAAAAAATAAAAATATGATATAGTACAAATATTAATAGAAAAGGGAGGATATAGTCATGAAATTAAAAGTAACAGGTAAAGAACTTATAGTAACAGAGGCATTAAATGATTATGTAGAAAAAAAGCTATCAAGAATAGAAAAATATTTTGAAAATATGGAAGCAGATGTTACATTAAGAACAGAAAAAAACGAGCAAATCGCTGAAATGAATATCTATGCAAATGGAGAATCTTATAGAGCAGTCACAGAAGATAAAGATTTATATGCTTCCATAGATAAAGACATAGATATTCTAGAAGGACAAATTAGAAAGGCAAAGACAAGGCGAGAGAAGATGATGAGAGATGATACTTTAAAGGTATTGCAAGTAGATACAGAAAATAGACCAGAAATAGTAAATCAAATTATTAAAACATCATATTATTCTATAAAACCATTAATGCCAGAAGATGCAATGTTGGCATTGCAAGAATATCCAACACACAACTTTTTAGCATTTATAAATGTTGAAACAGGAAAAGTAAATATAATTCACAAACTTAAAGATGGAAAAAATTATGGTTTAGTAGAGCCAGAAGCTTAATTTAGAGAAAATATGTAATAAGAAAGCAGGGAATCAATCCCTGCTTTTATGTATTTATAAAAATAAATAAAAACAAAAACTGATTTCCTGCAATCAAATATTAAAACGTAATAATTAAATATAGTAGATTATAACGTAATAATAAAAAATGTTGAAATTGTTAGTAAAACTATTTCATAGAATTTTCAACTTGTTGTATCATTTTTCTAACCATATTTCCACCTATTCTACCAGCATCTCTAGCTGAAATGTCACCATTGTAACCATCTTTTAAAGTAACACCAACTTCACTAGCTACTTCATATTTGAATTTATCTAAAGCTGATTGAGCTTCTGGAACTAATTTCTTATTTGAGTTTGTCATGTTTTTTCACCTCCTGCTATATATAACATCTAAAGAAAAAACTATTGCTTTTTCTAAACTTATGATGTACAATTTCAAAGAAAATAAACAGGAAAAAAATTGAAAAATGTAAAAAAATAAAAAATAAATAAAAAACATATATAATGGAAATCATAATAGAAAATTAGGAGGAAATTATATGTATAAATTAATAGCAATTGATTTAGACGGAACTTTATTAAATTCAAATGGCATAGTAAGTAAAAGAACAAAAGAAGTATTAGAAAAGATATTAAATAGAAATATAGAAATAGTATTAGCATCAGGAAGACCAATAAATTCTATAAAAGCAATTGCAGAAGAAATAGGATCTAGAAAATACTTTATAGCAGGTAATGGAGCTATAGTATATGATATCAAAAAAAATGAAATATTATACAAAAATTTTTTAAAGAAGGATAAAATATTAGATGTAATAAAAATATGCGAGGAAAATAGTATTTATTATAACATTTACACAGAAAAAGAAATTTTAACTACATCTTTAAAATATAATGTACTATATTATAACAAGGAAAACTCAAATAGAGAAGAAAAAGACAGAATAAAAATAAATATAGTAGAAAATATGTATGAATATATAGAAAAATTAGATAGAGAAGATTTTTTAAAAATAACAATATGTGATGAGAACAAATTAATTTTTAATTCAATAATAAAAAAAATAAAACAAATAAAAGATATAGAAGTTTTAGATATAGAGCATATGTCAAGAAAGACAATAACACATGGTACTGAAAAAACAGATATAACATATTCATATACAGAAGTATCTGCAAAAAATGTAGATAAATGGCAAGCAATAGAACAAATAATGCATATAGAGAAAATAAAAAAAGAAGAAGTAATAGCAATAGGAGACAATATAAATGATAAAAAAATGATTCAAAATGCAGGTCTGGGAATTGGGATGAAAGGAAGTGCACCAGAAGTAATACAAGTTGCACAAGTGATAACAGAATTTTCGAATAATTCAGAAGGAGTAGCAGAAATATTAAATAAAATATTAAATTTAAATATTTAATATTACAAAAATATTACAGCAATATTAAGTTTAGTTTACAAACCATCTAATTATATTGATTTATGATTTAGTATGGTGTACAATAAAATAAATCGAATTTTGTAAAAAAATATACAAAATAGCGAAAAGGGAGGAATTATAATGGCTTCAAATCCAATACAAAAAAAAGTAAGAAATTCAATGTTATTAGGAGCTTTAATTACATTAGTAATCACAGGAATAATTATAGGGCTTTTATTAATGCAATTAATGAAAGTAAATAAAGAGCAAGAAGAATTAAAAGCTTCATATGTATCAGTTTATACATTAAGTCAAGATGTTAAATCAGGACAAGTACTAACAGAAGATATGTTTAAATTAGGAAATGTTTTATTAGAACATGTACCTAATAATGCAACAACTGATATATCAACATTTACAAATTATTCATTATCAGATAGTGAAGGAAATAAAGTATATACAGATAAAGAAGGAACATATCTAGTAAAAACAAGTGAATATTTAGAAGTATTTCTAGATGAATCAGGAAAATATTATACATATGCAAGCAATGGAGAAAAAACAAATTTAGATAATATAAACTCAAGAAATGTAATACAAGATGAATACGGAATGTTCATAGTTCAAGAAACTCAAGGAAAGACTAGACTTTATAAAGAAGACTTAACAGATCAATATTACATATTAAGAGTAAGATATAATACTGCGGAAAACTCAAATCAACCAGTTAGAGAAAAAGAAAATATAACAATATTAGGAGCACCATTGATAGCAAAAGTAGATATGAATTCTAATACAGTATTAACATTGGATTTAATATCAGTAGGAAGTTTGGTAACAGCTGATGTAAGAAAACAAGAATACAATGCCATAGTATTACCAATGGATTTAGCTACAGGAGATTATGTAGATATAAGATTACAATTACCATCAGGACAAGACTTTATAGTTGTATCTAAAAAATCAGTTGAAATACCAATAGTGCAAGGTATGGATTCAACAGATACTGTATGGATGCAACTTTCAGAAGACGAAATCTTATCAATGTCTTGTGCAATAGTAGAAGCTTATAGAATAAATGGTTCAAAATTATATGCTACAAAATATACTGATCCAGGAATGCAAGAAGCAGCGATACCAACATATCCAATAAATGCTGAAACAGTAGCATTAATACAAGCAGATCCAAATGTAACAGAAACAGCAATGAATAATTTAAGAGCTAGATATAATGCAAGTTTAAGAAATGAATATATAAATAATGAATTACAAAAAGACGGAAATAGCGAATCAAACATACCAGGCAAAATAAATGAAAGTATAACAAAGACACAAGACCAAAGAAAACAATATTTGGAAGGATTAGCAAACGATGCAGCAAGCGGTGCATATTAAAGTTTTAAGGTCATTTGCATGACCTTAAAACTATATTATACAAAAGGGAAAGGAAAAAATATGAACAAAGTAGGATTTATTGGAGCTTATGATAAAACAGATTTGATTATATACACAGCAAAAATACTTACTGAATTACAAAAAAAAGTACTTATATTAGATACTACACAAAGTCAGAAATCTAGATATGTTGTTCCTGCTATAAATCCAACTGTTTCATATATTACAGAATTCGAAAATATAGATATAGCAGTAGGATTTGGAAATTTCCAAACATTACAAGAATATATAGGAACAGAACAACTTAATTATGATTATGCATTAATAGATATTGATAATAGTGCTGCAATAAGAGGAACAGGTTTGGAAATTGTAGACAAAACGTATTTTGTTACAGCATTTGATTTGTACTCACTAAAAAAAGGTGTAGAAATTTTAGAAAATCTGAAAAATCCACTAAAGCTAACAAAAATATTTTTTGCACAAACTTTTTATCAGGAAGATGATGAATATTTAAACTTTTTATCATTAGGAAAAAAAGTAATTTGGAATGATAATATGATATATTTTCCTATTGAAAATGGAGATACATCTGCCATAGCAGAAAATCAAAAATTAGGAAAAATAAAGTTTAAAAATTTAAGCCTTGATTACAGAGAAGGAGTTGCATATTTAGCAAGTGATATTTCAGGAGAAAAAGCCAAAAACATAAAGAACATAATTAAAAACTTAGAATAGAGGAGAATAATATGTCAGTAATAACATTTTGGGGGAGTGGCAAAGAACAAGTTGGAAAAACTTTATCACTTGTTGCAATTGCTACAAATATGGCAATAGAACATAATAAAAAAATGTTAATAATTTCAGCAAGCTACAATAATGATACTCTTAAGAATTGTTATTGGAATGAAAGCACAACAAAAAAAATACCATTGTTTGCTCAATCTAATTCAATTTCACTTGACAATGGTATAGAAGGGTTATCAAAAATAATTCAAAGTAACAAAATAACTCCAGAACTGATAACAGATTATACTAAAGTAGTATTTAAAAATAGACTTGAAGTATTATTGGGGTTTGAAGAAAATACATTAATTTCTAAAGAAGAAGTAGCAAAAACATATGCTGAAATAGTAAAGCTTGCTAATAGATATTATGATTATGTATTTGTGGATCTAGACAATGAAATAATTTCTATAGGAGTTGAAGATATATTAAAAAACTCTGACTTAATAATAGCAATGACATCACAAAGGCTAACAAGTATAGAGAAGCTAAAAGAGAAGATGAAACAATTACCAACACATAAAATGTTAATTTTAATAGGAAAGTATAATAAGAAATCAAAATATTCAATAAAGAATTTGACAAGATATTTAGGAGAACGAAAAGAAATTCTAGCAATACCATACAGTACACTTTATTTTGAAGCAGCAGAAGAGGGAATGGTTCCAGATTTATTTTTAAAGTTAAGAAGAATAAATGAGCAGACAGATGGAAATGCATTTTTTATAGATCAAGTAAAGAGAGTATCTGCTGAAATAATAGAAAAATTACAAGCAAATAAAATGATTTAATAGAAGGAGGTAAAAAATGACAATAATTAATATAGCGCTAATAATAGTCATAATAGCGGTGTCTGCCTCAGCCATTTGGGTATATATAAACAAAAAGAAAAATGCTGTTGTCGAAGAAATAGAAGTTGATGATAAAACATTTACTTTAGAAAAAATGAGAGACTTTGTAAAACGTAGACTAGATGAAATTACAAAAGTAAATTTATATGATATAGGATTATCAGAAGAAGAATTAAAAAGAAGGAAAAATAAAAAATATGAACTAAAAAAAGCATTAAAAGGATGTACATATGGTGACGTAAATGACAAAAAATATGTAAAAGAGCTTATTTATGAATTATTAGCAAAAGAATATGGAGTAGATGAATCAAATATATCAAAAGCAATACCATTTGATATACCATCATTATTAACTTCACAAGACAAATTTGATATACTAATTTATATGTATAAAAAAGAATTTGGATATGAAGCTTTAGCAGAAATAATAAAGAAATACAATCTAGATACACTAAAATACATACAAGGAGAAACCAAACCATGTTATGTAATAACAGAAGAAGAAATAAATAATATTTATGAAAAAGAAGCTATAGTATTATCATTCAAAGATAAATTAAATATAGTTGTACAAAGAATATATCAGCATTACAAAGGATATAGTTCAATAGACGAAATAAGAGATATGAACATAGATGGTGTATCAGGAGGTGTATCAGGTCTTCCAGAATCTTTCTTAAGCCAAGTAGCACAAACAGATGGAGACTATTTAGAACAAATTACTGAATATAAAGTACCACGTGCATGTGATAGCATTTGGATAATGTTTAGAGGTAAATCAATACGTTTAGCATTCCTTTCATTTGGAACTGAGGCAGAATTAAAAAGGGTTTGCCAAAACATTTACAAATATAATAATCCTGGTCAATTATCTGATACAAATGGTTATAAAATAAATGAAATGAAAGATGGTTCTCGTGTAGTAGTAGTAAGGCCAAGCATGTCAGAGACATGGGCATTTTTCGTAAGAAAATTCGACGTAAAACGTGCAACACTAGAGCAAATAGTAACATTACCTGGATATGAACAAACAATAGATCTTTTAAAATATTTAGTAAAAGGAGCAAGAATTATATCACTAACAGGTGAGCAAGGCTGTGGTAAAACAACTATGCTTATGGCGATGATAGAAAATATATATGAAACTATGAACTTACGTATTACAGAGACGGCATTTGAGTTGCATTTAAGAAAAATATATCCAACAAGAAACATATTATCAATGCGTGAAACAGAAACAGTTTCAGGACAAGACTGTTTGGACGTTCAAAAGAAAACAGATGGTTCTGTAAATATTATACGGAGAGGTTGCAACAGATCCGGTTGCATCTTGGATGATACAATCAGCACAAGTAGCATCAAAATTCACATTATTTACTCACCATGCTAAAACATTTCCAGATTTAGTAACAGCATTGCGTAACTCAATGTTAAGAGCTGGAGTATTTAGAAACGAAAAAACAGCAGAAGAACAAGTAGTTCAAGTATTAAATTTTGATATACATTTAGTAAAAGACTTTAGAGGAAGAAGATACATAGAAAGAGTAACAGAATGTATTCCAATCGAAGAAAAAAATGAATACACATATGACCATAGAAAAGAAAAAACATTAGAAGGAAAATTTGACAAATTTTTTGATAATGCAACACAATATTTTAGTAAAACAACAGATAGAAAAATATATGCATATAGAAATATACTAGAATATGTTGATGGAGAATATGTAATAACAAACAAAATATCAGATAAAAACTTGATGGAAATGAGAAACAACATGAATGATGAGGACAAAGAAGAATTCGATAAATTTATTGAAAAAAATTGGGGAACAAAAGCATCAAATTCAACAAAAGAAAAAGTTGTAAAAACAAGAAAAACAAAAGCAAGTAAATAATATAAATAAACTATATAAGGAAAAATAAATGAGTAAAACAATAAAAGAACAGGAGGTGTTTTAGCCTACATGATATCTACACAAGTATTAATGTACATAATGGGAGGAACAGCAATTTTATTTGCAATATTCATAATAGCATTTTTTATATTAAGAAAACAAATGCAAAAATCTGAATATATGCAAATGAAAAAACTTAGAGAAGGAACAAAAGCTAATCGTTTCTCTATGGAGATTTTCTACCAGAAGGCATATATAGCATTTATAAAAACACCTTTCTTAAAAAGATATATCTTAAAAGTAAGAAGAAGGCTTGAAATATTAAATGTGGATGATGAATATGCTACGAGAAGGGACTCTGCTAAAATTTTATTGAAAACATGTGCAATAGTATTTCCAATAGCATTATTAACAATATTAATAACGCATTCTAATTTACTATTGATGTCAATATTATTAATATTTGAATTATTCATGGTTGATACATTCATAGATGGAATGGTAGACAAAATTGATAATAATTTATTAAGAGAACAAATTGAATTCTTTTCAGAAATAAGGCATGCTTATCATGAATATAACATGGTTGAAGAAGCAATATACCAAGTTTCATTAGATGATGAAAAAAATGTATCAAGGCAAGGTAGCAAGATATATGAAGTTTTAATTTCAGATGATCCTGAAACAGAATTAGAAAAATATTATGATGTTGCACCAAATAGTTATTTAAAAGAATTTGCAGGAATATCTTATTTAACCAAAGAATTTGGAGATAGGGAAGAAGATGGAACATCTTTATATTTAAAAAATGTAAACAATATAACACAAGAAATGCAACTAGAAATATTAAAAAGAGATAACCTAAATTATAAATTCCAAAGTTTATCAGTAATTTCAATTGTGCCTGTATTATTACTAGAGCCATTAAAAAATTGGTGTATATCTAACTTTGGATTCACAGAAAGCTTTTATAGAGGCAGATCTGGTATGATTGTTCAAATGTTAATAGTATTAATAACAGTTATATCATATCTTATTACAAGAAAATTAAAAGACAATGGATCAACTTCAATAGATACAACAAATACTCAAAATCCATGGCAGGCAAGAATTTATAGAATATTCAAAAAAGTAATAGATTTATTTATACCAAAACAAGGAACAAAAGATTATAGAAAAGTTACTGAACTATTAAAAGATGCAGCATCAAAACTAAAGATGGAATGGTTATATGTAAATAGAATATGTTTATCAATTTTAACTTTTATAGCATCGATAATATTAATGATAGTATTACATAATATGCAAGTGGAGTACATATATACAGAACCGACGACTGATTATAATATAATAGGAAATTTAACTGAAAAAGATAGATTAAAAGCAGAAGAAGTAACAGAACGAGATAATTACTTTTTGGACATGTTTAGAGGAAGGCAGCAAACAACTCAAGAAGATATAGAACTTGCAATGTCAAGAACAGACTTTTATGAAGATGCAAAACAAGAAGAAATAGAAACAGATGCAGCAAGGGTTTTAGAAAAACTACAAAAAATAAATAATGAATACTTAAAATGGTTTGAACTATTAATGGCATTAGTATTTGCTCTAATAGCTTATATGGCTCCAATATGGATGCTTTACTTCCAAAAGAAAATGAGACAATTAGAGATGGAAAATGAAGTTATGCAATTCCAAACAATTATACAAATGTTAATGAAAATTGAAAGAGTAAGTGTAGAAATTATTCTAGAATGGCTTGAAAGATATGCAAATATATTTAAAGAGCCAATAAGTAGATGTGTAAATAACTATGAGGCAGGAGCATGGGAAGCATTAGAAGAATTAAAATCATCAATATCATTCCAACAATTAATACGTATTGTAGAAAGCCTACAGGCAGCTGTAGAAAAAATCCCAATAAGAGAGGCATTTGATGAACTAGATTCAGATAGAGATTATTATCAAGAAAAGAGAAAAGAATCAAATGAAAGATTAATATCAAGAAAAAGCTTAATAGGAAGAGCAGTAGGATTTGCACCATTAATATGTCTATTTGTAGGATACTTAATTGTACCATTAGTATTTATAGGAATGACAAGTATGTCAAGTTCATTTAGCAGTATCCAATAGAATATAGAACAAGAATGATTTATAATATTAAGAAAGGAAAGATGGTATATGGAAAATGCAACTAAAGCATTATTAATAGCAGCAGGAATATTTTTTGGAATATTAATTGTTTCAATAAGCATATTTGCATTTAACCAAATTTCTGAATATTATACCTCAAAAGAAAAAAACAAAAATGTAGAACAGTTAGCCACATTTAACAAACAATATGTTTCATACAATAGAGAAGATGTAAGAGGGAGCGATTTAATTACATTAGTTAATAAAATAATAGACTTTAATACTTCTAAAGAACCTGAAGAAGCTACTATGGAAATTTCAATAATAATTCCAAGAAATACAGAATCAGAGATATTTTACTATAGTGATAGACCACAACTTATTAAATTTAATTTTTCATATACAGAATCAAATATAAAATCAACTTTTTTACAACCGGCAGAACAAATAAATGCTAAATATCCTAAAGGAATGGCAGAAAAGCTTGCATCACGTATATCAACATTAATGGATTCTGATGAGTCAAAGCAAAGACTTCTGAAAGAATTAAATATTACATATGAAGTAGATAATACCGATATTTTGAAATACTACGAATATCAACAATTTAAAAGAGCACATTTTAATTCAGAAGGAGTAAATTATACTTCTGATGGAAGGGTAAAAAGTTTTAAGTTTACATTTAATGGCAAATTTGAATAAACTGAATTGTACTAATTAAATACTATTAAATACAAAGAAAGGAAAGTTAGCAATAATGGAAAATGCAAGTAGAGCATTAATTATAACAGCAGGTGTATTAATTGGAATACTAGTATTATCATTAGCTGCATATTTATATTTTGTCTTTGGAGATTATGTCGCAAACACGCATGAATTAATTGCTATAAATACATTAGCACAATTTAATGATAAATATTTGCAATATAATAATAGAACAGATTTAACTATACAAGATATAGTAACAGTTAAAAATTATGCATTAGAAAATAATTATAGTTATTCAGATTATAATATAAATTCAACAATAGCAGCAGATAACAATAATTTTATAGATGTATTTAAAGGTGAAAATAGAACAGTACAAAATCGAATATTAAATATACCTGATGAACAATTACTTCAAGAAGAATTAAATAATGGTGGACAACGAAAATTCACTTGTGAAGTTACAATAAGTCAGCAGACTAGAAGAGTAAATAAAATATATTTTTATCCTACAACATAAGAATAGGTAATTACCAAAAAGTGTTAGAAAAAATAGAAAGCTTTTTTATTGCAAAAAATGTAATAAAATGTTATAATATAAAGGAAAAAGGATGAAGAAAATCGCAATTTTATTAGCAGTAATAATAATTATTATAGCAACTGTATGGTTTAATTTTATGAATTATAAAGTTAATAGTAATAATACTGCAAGAGAAAATTTAGAATTTGAAAGTCTTTATCAAAAAGAAATTTATGGAATAGACTTGACAACAGTAATAAATAAGGTTATAAATAATAATGAAAAGAATAATGTCGAAATAGGTCAAGATAAAAAATATATAAACAATAATACAAATTCTATTAATATAGATATAAAAATGACTGACACAGATAAAACATATCAAATGGAAACATTATATAATGGTGGAATAGAAAACTTTGTAGAATATTATGGCAATATACAATTTAAATGTACAAAAATTGAATATCATAAATCTACAGGCAAAGTAAAATATCTATATTTTGAACAAATTTCACAATAAATTATACTTAAGATGTTATTAAAATTTGATATTAAAATATCAAAATAAAAAACATAAATAAACAAAAGTAAAAAGGGGGGAGAAAAGTATGGAAAACGCAACCAAAGCATTATTAATCGCAGCTGCTATATTAATTGCAATACTAATTATCTCATTAGCTTTAGTAGTTTATAATATGGCATCTGAAACAGTAGGAAAAGCTAACTTATCAGAAGCTGAAATGGCTCAATTTAATGGAAAATTTACAGCATATGAAGGTTCTAATGTAACAGGTGCACAAGTAAATGCATTATTAAATACTGTATTAACAAGCAATCTAAATGCTAGCCAAGAAGGAAGTGGAAATTACGTACAAGTAGTATCAGGAACTGCAGGTGGAGCATCATTAGCAACAAGCGCTACTTCAATTACTAGAGTACCTACAAGTGCATATTATACAGTAACAACTGAAAGAGGTTCAAATGGATTAATCAATAAAGTAACAGTTACAAAGAATTAATTATGAAAAGGAAGTGTGATATATAATGGAAAATGGTGTAGAAGCATTAAATATGGCATTTGCAATGTTAATATTTGTTTTAGCCATTTCCATTACTATATCATGTTTTGGTTCAGCAGCTCAAGCAATGCAATCGATATGGCAGACACAACAATTAGAGCAAGCATATGTTACTGATGGAAGTGGAAACTATTTAAATTATGTTTCATTTAATGGAGGCACTAGAATAGTAAGTGCAGACACAATAGTTCCTACAGTGTATAGAGCATATCAAGAAAGCATTATAATATATTTTTATAAATCAAATGGTGATATTTTTCCAATAGATGAAAAAGATGGAGAAGAAATAAACTATATTGATTTACAATCAAATATAACCAGTACGAGTCCAGCAAAATATTTAGACGAAATTTTAGCAAGTACAAGAATATATAGTGATGGATTATATAATGAATTATCAAAATATAAATTTACTGAAAAATTAGGTGAATATTATCTTGATGATGAAGAACAAACTTCAGATACTGCAGAAGTAAATAAAACAAAGAAAAGAGTTGTAGTATATATACAGAATTAGTTAAAAGTAAAACAAAATAAAAAAATAATAAAAGGAGAAAAAAAATGAATGATACATTTATTACTATAATTGCAATATTTTTAGCAGCAATTTTAATGTTTATATTTCCACTAATGACATTAGCAGATAGAAATGATGATATATCACAATTAACTGTTCAAACAACAACATCTGAATTTGTGGATGAGATAAGAAGAACGGGAAAATTGACTGAACAGCAGTATGACAATTTTGTAACATCAATTTCGGCAACTGGGAATGCATATGAAGTAGAAATTGAATTTAAAATTTTAGACGAAAATCCTAGTAAAAAAACTGCACAAGGTTCTGTAACAGTAATAGGTGAAAATGTTTATTATTCTGTATATACAACACAAATAACAGATAAGCTTGCAAGTGATTCTAAACATCAATATCTACTAAAAGAAGGAGATATTGTTTCTGTAAATGTAAAAAATACAAGTACAACACTTGCACAAACATTAAGAAGTTTTTACTATAAAGTAACAGGAAATGATACATATATAATATCTGCAAGTAGTGCAGGTACAGTAACTGTAAATGGAAAGTAATTTAAATACAAACATTAAAGGACTGTCCTAAAATGGGATATTAATTTCTTAAGAAGTTTAATTTAAGATTCCATTTTAGAACAGTTCATTTTTGAAAGGGAAAAATATGAAGTTACAAAGTCTTGCAATAATATTTATATTAATAGTATTGCCTTTAACCATTATTTTAACTGAATATTCAAATGCCCAACTGCAAACGATGGAACTACAAAAATTATATGATTCTAGACTTATTACTGCAACATATGATGCATTAAAGGCATTTCAAATAAATACATTTAATGATACAGAATCAGACATAGCGGGAAGTAAATTAGAAAGTATAGAAGCGTCAACAAATGCATTCTTCAATTCTATGGAATCAGGGTTTCGTTTACAAGGATATGCAAAGGAAGATTTACAAAAATATGTACCAGCATTAGTTTATACAATGTATGATGGATATTATATATATTCACCATATGAAAATGTAGCAACAACAAATGATGATACAGGAGTTTCTATAGATGCTTTTTCATCTAATAATGAAATAGAATATGGATTTAAACCATATATATATTACAGTTGCCGATATAAGCCAAACTCAACTTCAGATTTTATAATAACATATGCATTAGACAATCATATATCAATACAGGGAATTATAAATGGAGAATACATAAACAAGTCAGGATATTTACTTACAAATGTAACATTTTCTGAAAGTAATAATACTTATTATTATGATGGAATAGAAATTAAACCTGAAAACTCATTAACGGAAAATTTAGTTCAAAAAGATTCAGATGGAAATATATCATCTATGACATATAAGTATATAAAACTAAATGGAGTCAAATATTATTTAAATGAAGGAGCAGAAGAATCAAATCAATATATTTTTCGTATATTAAATGGTACAAGACTAATACAAGTATCTAAAAAAGGTGACCCACAAAACTATGAAAAATTCAAAAATTTAATAGAAAACAATACTAGTGCAATAAATTATTATAAAGAAGCATATGAATTTACCAAATGGTTAACAAGTAATTCTACATTAAATCAGCTAAAATCAAGTGATGCAATAGATTCAGAAGGAAATTCTATTAATTTGTCAGAAGGAACATATAATTATATATTCCAAAGTGATGTAGGGCAAACAGATATACCATTTGAATATCCAAATTCTAACTTTAATTCAGAGAGAAAGGCAGTAATAAGATATTCAATTGAAAGCAGTTTATCAGTATCAATAGCTAATTTTAATAATTATTCAGGAAGTACAAATAATTTTCAAATGCCAAAATTAAAAGAAACAGAATGGGAATTATTAGAAAATCAAGTATCTATAATTAGTTTTTTACAAGGTTTAAGTATAGGTGGAAAAATATATAATGGATATACTGTAGTAACAAATGATAAAACCAAAGAAGTAGTAAAAGAAGAAAGCATTTATATAGCTTCAAATGGATATTACCATAAGGTAAATGACAATGATTTAAAAGAAAATGGTACAGTATCTTTAAATTCAGCATTAGGAATATTGTCTTTAGATTTCCAAATAAGAAAAGACATGGCAACAGAAGTATACTATACACCAAGAAGTGAATTAGGATGTTATACAAGTATAGTAAATAGCAATAATGTAGATAATAATAGTGAATCAATATATGAATATTTAAAAAATACAGGTGAAGTTAGTGATCAACTAAAACAATTATATTATACTGCATTAGGAAGAGAAAGATACGGAACATTTAAAACTGAAAATCAAGATAAAGTAACAGATATAATAGGAGACATGATTTCAGGTACAAGTTCAGGCAATTCAGATCAAAATACAGATGATAGTGCACCAAATGTAGAAATTATAGGGAATACAAGCTTTACGTTATCATCAGCTACAACACAAGTTGACATCGGACCAAAAGTAAAATTTTATGATAGTGAAAGTGGAATAGAATATGCAAAATATATTTTTATCCCTGAAGGTGAAACTCCACCTGACAATTTAAATGAGTGGAATGATTTATCTATAAATGGGGATGGAAAAGAAGCAACAACTGTGCAATTATCTAAAACTGTTACAACTACAGGCAATTGGACATTATATGTACAAGTGAAAAATAAGGCAAGCCAAGGTCAAACAGTAAAATATGCTACAAGAACATTTACAATAAAAAATGAAATTGTGCCAATAATAAGAATATATAAAGAAGATGGAAGTTTAGAAGTAAGCACAGAAGATCAAAATATTAATACACAGCAATATACAATACCATCCAATTCAACAATGATTACATTTAAGAGAAGAATAGTTATACAGCCACAAGATGGAATTTCAGTTGTACAATACAATTTTTCACCAATAAATTCACAGACTTCACAACAAATTAACTTTAATAATGGAGATACAATTATATTTAGTGCATCTAGTCCTGGAACGTATATATTGACAATAAAAGTACAATATTTTTCTGGGGAAGCTAGAACACTTACAGTTCCATACAATATAACAAAAGATACAAGTTCAGAAATGCCAACAGTGCAAATTGTAGATACAGATGGGAAAACAAGTTATAAAACATCATCAACAGCTTATCAACCAATTACAATAAGAAAACAAATTAAAGCTAGTAGTAATATTGGAATAAGTTCTTTACAATATGCAGTAACAGATGAAAGCAATATTAACAATGTAACAAATTGGATAAATGCTATAGATGGAGGAAATTTTGGAAAAAATGAAATAGTAAAAGATATATCTTCAGTACAATATATTTCAGGAACTACACATATTTATATACATGTAAGAGCAACAGATAAAAATGGTAATATAAAAACTACCACAAAATCTTATTTGTGTGGAAATTTTCAAGACTATTAATGATATTATAAAATAAAGATTAAAAAAAATAAAAAAGGTTATCCTAATAAAGGGTGACCTTTTTTATATGAAAAAATTATTAAAATTAGCTGTGATAATTCCGATTTTAATAGTATTATATATATATACATTAGTAATTACAAATTTACCAGATTCATTAATAGTATTTGAAGGCGAAAACATAAAATTAAATACAATATATGGTATAAATATAGATATCAAAGATGAACAATATGAGGCAATGTTTACATCAAGTAATATAGGCGAAGCAGCATTTAATAAACAAGGACAAACAACTCTAACAGCAAGTTTATTTAATTTTAATATTAAAGATATAGAAGTAAATGTAATAGATAAAGCAAAAGTAATACCAATAGGAGAAATAGCTGGAATAAAATTATATACAAAAGGGGTTTTAGTAGTTGGAATGGCAGAAATCGAAGGAAAAAAACCTTATTATGGAACTGAAATTAAGGAAGGAGATATAATAACAAATATAGATGATAATGAAATACAATGTACAGCAGATTTAGTAGAAAGTATAAATGAATCAAAAGGGGAAGAATTAGATATCACATATATAAATAATGGAGAAACAAAAGAATGTAATATAACACCAGTAAAGACAGAAGAAGGAGAATATAAAATAGGATTATGGGTAAGAGATAGTGCAGCAGGAATAGGAACAATTACATTTTATGAACCAGAAAGTGGGAATTTTGTAGCATTAGGGCATGGAATAACAGATGTTGATACAAGTGAATTAATAAATATATCAAGTGGAGAATTAGTTACAACAAAAATATTATCTATAATAAAAGGAAAAAATGGCACACCAGGCAAAATACAAGGAACTATAGATAATCAAAAAAATATTGGAACAATATATAAAAATACATCTTTAGGAATATATGGAAAAATAAATAAATCATCAAATTTATTGTTAGATTATTCAAAATCTATGGAAGTAGCAATGAGAGATGAAATAAAATTAGGTAAAGCTAGTATATTATGCAGTGTAGAAGATAGCGGTAAGATTGAAGAATATGAAATAGAAATTGTAAGAAAATTTTTAAATAATAATTATGATAATAAAAGCATGCTAATAAAAGTAACAGATGAGAGATTAATAGAAAAAACAGGAGGAATAGTACAAGGGATGAGTGGATCTCCAATAATTCAAGATGGAAAATTTATTGGTGCAGTTACACATGTTATTGTAAGCAACCCAAAAGAGGGATATGCTGTTTTTGGAGATATGATGATAAAACAAATGAGGAGTGTAGAATAAAATAATTACAGTGAAAGTGCATTATTGCACAATTCACTGTAAATTACTGGATAATAATTATTTAATTAACATATTACTTATTTCTTCAACTGTTCCAGCACCTAAAGTTAACACAATATCTTCAGGCTCTACGTGATTTTTTATATAATTTACACATTCATAAAAATCTGGAATATATAAAGCATTTTTTCCAAAATCATTGATTTTTTTAACTAGATCTTCAGAAGTTACATTATAAGTATTGTATTCTCTAGCTGCATAAACATCAACAATAATTATATTATCAAAATTCAATAAAGCTTTAGCAAAATCGGTTAACAAATTTTTGGTTCTACTATATGTATGTGGTTGGAATATAACCCAAGATTTATTATATTTTTTTGACATCAGTGCCTTTGATGTTGCAATAATTTCAGTAGGATGGTGTCCATAGTCATCGTAAATACTTGCACCATTAATATTTCCTTTAAATTCAAAACGCCTACGAGCACCTTTAAACTTTTCAAGACCAGATTTTATATTTTCAACAGAAATATTATACTCATTGCATAAAGCAATGCAAGCTAAACTATTTAAAACATTATGCATTCCTGGAACAGAAAGCTTAAATCTACCAAATAGTACATCTTTATGGTAAACATCAAATTCTGGAAAACCATTATCGTCAAATGAAATATTAACAGCAAAAAAGTCAGTATTTTTATTTGAAATTCCATAAGTAATATATTTTGATTTGGTATATTTAACTAAATTAAGACAATTTGTATCATCTCCATTAATAACAAGTAAACCATCATATGGAATTAATTTTACATATTTGATAAAAGCCTTTTTAATATTATCAAAATTTTTAAAATAATCTAGATGATCATTATCTATATTTAGAACAACTTCAGATTTTGGACTAAATTTTAAAAAACTTTCAACATATTCACATGCCTCTATTATAAAATAATCACTATTTCCAATTAAATAATTCCCATTTATTTCAGGAAGAATTGCACCAACTTGAATAGTTGGATCTTTTAAAGCTTCTAAAAAACATAAAGAAACCATAGAAGTAGTTGTAGTTTTTCCATGTGTGCCAGAAATAGCAATTGTGTTATTAAAACAACGAGTAAGTTCACCTAAAAAATCAGCTCTTTCTATTGTAGGGATACCTAGCTTTTTAGCATGAACAAGTTCATTATTATCTTTACTAATAGCAGCTGTATATACTACAACATCAGCACCTTCCACATTATGAGGATCATGGCCAATTTTAACAGGAATACCAGAATCTATTAGTTTTTGAATATTATCATTATTGCAATTATTACTTCCAGATACTTCAAAACCCCAGTTTTTAAGAATTTCAGCTATACCGCTCATACTGACTCCGCCTATTCCAATCATATGTATTTTTTTATATTTTTTTATTCTATCTATATTAGGCATTAATTAAACACATCCTTTATATATAATACAAGATTATATAATTATAATATAAAAAAAACAATAGATTTGTGTCAAAAATATGAAACAAAATAATATTACAATTATATTACAGTTAGATGACATTTGAATTAAATCTATTGACTTTTGTCGCAGAAATTGTAAAATATAATTATGATGATTAGATTTATCTCATATAATGTAGAAAAGCAAACTAAAATAGAAATTGAGGTAGAAAAATGCAAAATTGTTTAGGTTTGTATATCGAAGAAAATATAATTAAATATGCAAAAATTTCAAAAGAAAAAGATGATATCAAAATTGATTCTTTTGGAGTTAAATTTTATGAAAATATTGATAAAGCCGTAAAACAAATAATAGAAGAAACATTTAGTTATAAAACGCCAATTAGTACTAATTTGATAGGTGAAAATTATAACTTTTTTAATATGTTTTCATTATTAAATAAAAAAGATTTACAAAAAGCTATAGAAATAGAATTTGAAACATATTGTTCAGAAAAAGGTCAAAATTCTAATTCATTTGAGACAAAATATGCAGCAGTAAATAATTTAGAAGATAAAGAAAAAGTCAAAATAATTTTTGTAAGTGACAGCAAAACAAATATAAATAATACAAAACAAGAATTTACTGGATATAAACTTGTAAATATGTCACCATTGTCAATGAGTATATCAAATGTTTTAAAACTAGTTCCAAGAGAAAATGCACTTATAATAAATATTGAAGAAAGTACAACAGTAACAACTATATTAGATCAAAAAATTTATGATGTAGCGAAAATAGAAGAAGGAAGCAAAGAAATTTTAAGTAAGATAAGCAGTAAAGAAAATTCATATTCAAAAGCATATGAAATATGTAGAAATACAACTATATATACATCAGATTCACAAGAATTTATCCAAGAAGAAAATAATTCATATTTAGAAGATATAATGCCTACATTATATACTATAGTCGGCAAAGTACAAAAGATATTAAATGAAAGTGTAGAAAAAATAGATAAAATTTATGTAACAGGAACAGCTGCAAATATAAATAATATTGATTTGTATTTCCAAGAATATCTAGGAGATATTAAATGTGAGATATTAAAACCATACTTTGTAAAAAACTTAAGTAAAGATGTTAATATAAAAGACTATATTGAAGTAAATTCAGCAATGGCATTAGCACTTCAAGGTTTAGGAGAAGGAATTGAAGGAATAAACTTCAAAAAGCCGACTTTATTAGAAAGAATGCCAGAAGTAACAATTTCAAATAAAAAATCTAGTAAGAATAAAGAAAAAAAAGGAATAATGTCAACAAAAATTAATTTAAATGATTTTACAAATCCAATGACAAAAGGTGAAAAAGCATTAATAAGAAGTGCAGTAGCATTATTATTATTTGTTGTAATATATGCAGGATTTTCAAGAGTTCTTACAGGTCAAATGAATGAAATATCAACAAATGTTGACATGAGAACAGCACAAATAAATAGTGAAATAAAAAAAATACAAGCAGATGTTACAACTTTAAATAAAAGATCGAGTGAATATTCTACTTTGATAACTCAAATGGAATCTGCTGGAAAAAAGATAAGTGACATAAATAAAAGTAAGAATTCAATTCCTAATTTATTAAACAAAATAATGTTTACGATACCAGATAAAGTTCAGCTTACTTCAATTACAAATACAACAGGAACACATATAGTAATAGAGGCACAAGCTTCAAACTATGACGAATTAGGATATTTCAAAGCTAAAATAAAAACAGATAATATATTAACAAATGTTGTATCTACAAGTGGAATAAAACAAGATGGGATAGTAAAAGTAACAATAGAGGGAGATTTACCATGAGAAAATTATTAATTGGAATTTTAATAATTCTATTGTTGATATTAGCTGGATATATGCTAGTTGATAAAATTTCCATAGGTTCATTGCAGATATTGGGAATTCAAGAAATAATCAAAAAGAATGAAGAACTTGATAATAAAATAACAAATGCAACAAAGCTAGCAACAGTTACATATCAATCAGAATTAAAGACATTAGAAAATGCTAATAAATCACTTCAAGAACAAAAACAAACATATGACAATTATATATTATCAGATGATGGAACTGGAGTAGTAAGCCAAATTCAATCATATGAAGTAGAATATTTGTGGACAAAAATAGGAAATTATGCTAAACGTGAAGGCGTAGTTCTTAAAATGGATGTAGAGGTTAATAATGCTACATTAGGAACCTACAATTTAAATTTTACAGTAACAGGATCATATGTAGGAATAACAGAATTTATATATGATTTGGACAATGATTCATCATTATTATTTAAAATAGAATCATTTAAACTAACTCCACAAGATTCTGAAAACAATTTAATTGCTACTTTTACATGTAAAGACATTAGTATAAATATAGATAGTTCATTAGTTAATGAAGCTATTCAAGATACATCTAATGAGACAATAACACAAAACAACAATTCTCAAGATGGAAAAAATAACACAAATACGACTAATACTACAAGTAATAATACTACTAATACTAATAGTATAAATACAACAAATACAAGCACTAATACTAGTACGAATACTAATACGAACACAAAAAATTAACATTATTTGATATAATGAAAATTAAAAGGAGGATAGATATGGCAAAATCAATTATAAAAGAAACAATAATAATGTTATTAGTATGTTTAGCAATACTGTTAATACTTTGTGTATTATTATATGAATTCATACCATCAAATAAAGTATTACCTTCTGAAGTATCATATCAACCTTCAGAAGAAATTCAAAAAGAATTAGAATCAGCAATAAGTGGAGAAACCACAAAAGTTGTGTTAAGCTATGAAGTAACATCAAATGATTTAAATAATTACGAAAAATCAAATGACTATAATCCAGGAAAAGTAAATCCATTTTCTACATATATAGAAGAACCAGAAGAAAATTTGGGAAATGAAAACAATTCAAATTCAGAAACAAATTCAAATACTAATAGTAACTCGGACAGTCAAAATAGTGGAACTTACTACCCAAATGGTGGTGGTAAATAATTATCGGTTATATTTAATTAATTAAATATATACAAAAAATTTCTAATGAAGAAGGGGGGGAAAATACAAATGAAAAATAATAGAGGTGTAACTTTAGTAGCATTAGTTATAACAATTATTGTTCTATTAATATTAGCAGGTGTTTCGCTAGCAATGTTATCAGGAGATAATGGAATATTAACAAATGCTCAAAAAGCTAAATCAGATACAGTAAAAGCTAATGTTAGAGATTCTATTAACAATACATATATGGAATTATTAACAGAAGCATATGCAAAAACAAAAACATTTGATGCAGATCTTATGAAAGATGTTGCAAACCATTATTGCAATTCTAGTGAAGTAACTGTAGGTGAACCATCAGGAACTGGATCTTCTGAATCTCCTTTAACTATGACATTAACACCAGTGTCAGGAACAGGTGTTACAGGATCTATAACGCTTAGATATGATGGAAATTTATTAACTAGATCAGGAACTTTAACTGATGAATAATAATTAATGATACAGGGCATATACGAAATATGTATATGCCCATAGTACTATAAGTACTATCAAAAATAAGGTAGGATTAGTAATGAATATATATTTTTATATAATAATATTTATAATAGGAACCCTATTTGGAAGTTTTTATACATTAGCAGTATACAGAATACCAAAAGGACAAGATATAACACATAAACACTCATATTGTCCTAATTGTGGTAACAAATTAGGATTTTTTGAATTGATACCTATATTAAGTTATATATTTTTGGGAGGAAAATGTAAACATTGCAAAACAAAAATAAGAGCCAGATATATTATTCTAGAAATTTTGTCAGGATTTCTTTTTGTGGCATTTGCATATACACTAAAATTAGATATAAATAACTTAAATATAATGGATTTAATATCATTTATATTTATTATACTTTATTTAACTTGTATAATATTAATTGCAGGAATTGATAAAGAAAATAGAAATATACAAAAATCATTACTAGCTTATGGAATTATAATATCACTTATATATATAGTGTATCTATGTATAATAGAAAAGGCTAGTATGTATAGATATGCGATATACTTAATAGCAATAATACTATTATTATTACTAGACATATTAAAAATAAAAAAGCAAGCTAAAGTAAGTTATGCAATTAGTTTATTAACATTATTACTTATAATGTTAATATTTACAGGAGAAATTACTTGTATATTAACCATTGGTTCAACATTATTAACAATAGCATTATATCTTTTAATAAATAAAATAAATAATGCAAAATCTAAAAACAAAACAACTGCAAATTATAATTCTAATATGAAGATAGGATTTATTATGAGTTCTCTAAATATAATATTATTTTTAATCATATTAAGTATATGCAAATAATTCTTCAGAAAGGTAAAACATAAATATGAAAATGAAAAATAATAGTGGAATAACAGGCGTAGACATTACTATTTCAATTATTATACTAGTGTTGTTTATTTCTCTAATTACAAATATGTTTTATAATGTAGGAATAACAAGTAAAAAGGTATCAAGAAAATCAGAAGCTACATATTTAGCAATCCAAGTAATTGAAGCATTAAAACAGATAGAGTATGATCAATTACCATTAGGAGAAACAGAAGAAAATAAAAACATGACTTTAGATGAGTTAAATCTAATTTTAGAAACAGCAGGAAAACAAAAAATAGAGCTACAAAATGGCTATAGTTTAGAAATAAATGTTGAAAATTACAGAAATCAAGAAGGAGATAATACCTTATTAGACATTATAAAAGTAGTAACAGCAAAAGTAAATTATACTGAAAGAAAAAAACAACAATCTATAGAATTAAGTACAGCTGTGGTACGAGAAGGGGCATTTGAATAAAATATTGATATTTTTGCAACTGGCGAGAAAGGAATGGTAAAAATAATGAAACAGGAAAAAGGAATAACCATAACCTCATTAGCAGTATATGTAGTGGCAATGGTAGTTGTGATAGGGATAATTTCAACAATCAGTACTTATTTTTACAATAATATGGAAGAGTTAAATACAGATAAACATTCTATAGAAACATATACAAAGTTCAATATGTATTTTACAGAAGAAATTAATATAAAACAAAATTATGCAATATATTCTAATATAGAAGATTTAAGTTTAGATTATAATTATATAATTTTTTCAAAAACAGGAAATCAATATACATTTGAGAATAATTCTATATATAAAAATCAGATAAAAATATGTGATAATATAGCAGATTGCTCATTTAACTGGAATGAAACAGATAAACTGGTAACAGTAAAAATACAAACAACTGATAATATAGAATATTTAAATACATATAAGATACAAGAGTTTTAGGAGGAAATACTATGGATGTAAGAAAAAGACAACCAATAGGAATAGAACTTGTAAAAAAAGGAATTGTAACAGAAAAAGAAATAGAAAGGGCACTTAATTATCAAAGAGAACACCCAGACAAAAAAATAGGAGAAATATTACATATTTTAGAGTTATGTGATAGTACAACATTAATAAATGCAATAGGAGACATTATAGGTGTAAAAGGTATAGTATTAAAAAGTGAAGATATAAAGATAAATGTATTAGAATACATTTCTTTGGAAATAGCTTTAAAAAATAAGATAATACCATTTGAAGTAGAAGGAGCTAAAATTAAAGTATGTTTTGCTGATACGACAAATACAAGAAATATGGAAAATATTAGGCTTTTAATGTTAAATAGAGGCCTAATAATGGAAAGTTATGTAACATTTTCTGGAATAATTGAAAATATATTAAAAAGTTTAGGAGGAAGCTCAAAAAATAATGCAAAAATGAGTTTAGTAGGACAAGAAGGAACTATGACAGCTTTACTAGACGAAATAATAAGAAATGCTATGGATAAAAGAGCAAGTGATATACATATAGAGCCATTAGAAAATGAAGTAAGGGTAAGATTTAGAATAGATGGTGAACTTATAACAGAAGCAAGAGTTTCAAAAGATAGGCAAAGTCAATTAATTGGTAGATTAAAAGCAATATCAAATATGCATCAAGAAAAGCAAGAATCACAAGATGGTAGAATCTTACTATATGACGATTACAATATACGTGTATCTTCTCAAAAAAACATTTATGGAGAAAAATTTGTATTAAGATTATTAAAAAAGGATTCAGATATAAGGAATATATTTGAACTTGGATATCCTGGTACAGAAAAAGAATTACATAGAAGCGTAAACAAAAGAAATAGTGTCACTGTAATTGCAGCACCTACAGGAGAAGGAAAAACAACAACATTATATAGTATAATAGATTTATTAAATAGACCTGAAGTAAATATAACAACAATAGAAGATCCGGTAGAAATAAGAATAGAAGGATTAAACCAAATTGAAATAGATAATAAATCAACATTTTCAGGATCTCTTAGAACAGTATTAAGACAAGATCCAGATATAATTTTAGTTGGAGAAATTCGTGATAACGAAACAGCAGAAATAGCAATGCAAGCAGGACAAACAGGACATTATGTATTATCTACAATACACACAATAGATGCAATTGAAGTAATAACAAGATTAAGAAAAATAGGAATATCAAATTATGATATTGCAAGTACACTTGCAACTACAATTTCACAAAGATTAGTAAGAAGATTATGTCCAAAATGTAAGATTGAAAGAGAATTTACTCAAGAAGAAAAAGAGATAATTACTTCTTTAGGAGAAAAATACAATGTTGATTTTAAATTGCAAGGTGCAAAAACATATGATGCAATAGGATGCCCATATTGCAATAATACCGGATATTATGAAAGAATAGGAATATTTGAAATATTAGACATAACAGATGATTTAAAAGAACTTATAATGAATAATGCATCAAGTATAGAAATAAGAAAAAAAGCTTTAGAAGGTAAATATAGACCATTATTAATTGATGGAATTCATAAAGTAATAAATGGAATAACGAATTTAAAAGAATTAAATAACAAGATATTAATATTTTAAGTGAATAAAATATATCTATCATCAAAGAATTAAATTTTTATCACTAAATTTATGGAGGAAAATAGATTATGATAAATTTAGATAATATATTAGATATTGCAATAAAAAGAGATGCATCAGATGTTCATTTGATTTCGGGAAATAAACCGATGCTTAGAATAGTAAGAGATCTAGTACCAATAGAAGAAATGGAAGAATTGAAAGACGATGATATGGCTGAAATATATGATGCTATAATAATGGGAAACATTGATAAAGATCAAGTATTTAATGAAACCAGGAAATTAGATACATCATATGTATATCAAGGAATACGTTTAAGGGTAAATGTGTCATTATCAGATGGAGTTCAATTATGTACATTAAGAATAATAAAAAATGAACTTCCAACATATGAAAGTCTAGGAGTACCAGACATAGTAAGAAGAATGACATATCAACCACAAGGGCTTATATTAGTAACAGGAAAAACAAACTCTGGAAAATCGACAACATTAAATGCTTTGATAAATTACATAAATGAAACACAAAATAAAAAAATATTAACACTAGAAAGTCCAATAGAGTACAAACATCATTCAAAAAAATCATTGATAGTTCAAAAAGAAGTTGGAAAAGGACAAGATTGTTTAACATATCATGATGGAGTAAAGAATGCTTTAAGAGAAGACTGTGATATACTTGTAATAGGAGAAATAAGGGATAAAGTTACAATGGAGGCAGCAATAGAAATGGCAGAATCTGGACATTTAGTTATAGGAACACTACATACGAAATCATGTGCAGAAACAGTAGATAGAATGATAAATTTTTATGAAGTTAGAGATCAAGCACAAATAAAGTATTTATTATCTTCTTTATTAAAGTTAGTAGTATCACAAAGATTGTTAAAAGGAACAGATGGAAATTTAGTATTAGTACCAGAAGTAATGGTAGTAGATAATATAGTTGCAGGAACAATTAGAAAAGAAAAAATAAGTGTATCAGAAATAGAAGATGCAATTCAAAGTGCTTCAGAAAAGGGAAGTATAGGACTAATAAATTCAATAGCACAATTATTTGTAGAAGAAAAGATCACATTAGAACAGGCAAAATCGCAAATAGAAGAAAAAAATATAGAAACTCTAAATAGAACAATAATGCAATTAAGAATAAAAAGAGATAATATAAGTAATAGATAATAAGTGATCAAACTAAAAATAATAGAAGGGAGGTTTTATAATGGCTATATACATATATAGAGGAATAACTGAAAATGGTCAAATGGTAAAGAATAAAGTAGAAGAAACAAGTAAACAAAGACTAATTAAAAGATTAAAAAATAATGGAATATTACCAATAGAAATTGTTCAAACAGCTTATAAAGGTAGAAATCAAAGAAAACAAAGAAAACGCAATACAACCGATATAGAAGAAATAATGAAAAATGTTAATACTACAAAACTAAATAAAACAGATTCAAAAAGCCTTTCTACATATGAAAGAATAAGTATGTATCTAGGAGCAACAGAAAAAATTACACCTAGAGATATTGTAGTATTTACAAGAAATTTTTATTTACTAAAAAAAGCTAATTTTAATAATATTCATGCATTATCAACTATAATACAAAGTACAGAAAATATGACTTTTAGAAGTATATTAGAAGATATATTAGCAGGTGTAGAAGCCGGAGACTATATGTATTCAACTATGGAATACTATTCAGATGTATTTCCATATATATATATAAATATGATAAAAGTAGGAGAATTATCTGGATCACTTACAAATTCATTAAAACAAGCAGCAGATTATTTAGATGATACAGAGAAAATAAATAGAAAGCTAAAAAGTATATTAATACCTAATATCATACAATTTGTTGGATTATTAATATTACTATTTGCAGGAACAATATTTGCAATTCCACAAATACAAACATTATTTGACGAAATAGGAACAGAAACAGAATTGCCAAAAGTAACAATATGGTTTTCTGGAGTAGTAGATAATATTATGGCATTCTGGTATATCCCAGTTATTATTATATCTATTATAGTAGCTTCAATATTGGTATATATACGAACACTTAAAGGAAAATATAATTATCATTATTTCAAATATACAATGCCGATATTTGGAAAATTAATATATGCATTAGATTTTTCAAGACTAATGAAGGCAATGAGATTGAATTTACAAAATGGAATGAGAATACAAGATGCACTAGAGGTAAGTAAAAACGTAGTAAACAATTATGTAATGAGATCTATTATAGAAACATCAATAAACAATATGCTAACTGGATATTCGTGGATAGAGCCATTTGAAAAAGCTGGTTTTTCATCAAAAATGACAACTGAAATGTTAAAAATAGGAATGCAAACAGATCTTACTGAAATGTTAGAAAAATTAATTGAGTATATGGATTTAGATATAGATATACAATTAGAAAGGATAATGAAAGTATTACCACAAATAGTATATATTATAGTAGGAATTGTATTAATATTCTTTGTAGTAGTAGTGCTTGTACCATGTATACAAGTTTATATGGGAGGATTCTTATTCCCGGCATACTTATAAATCGTAACAAGATAAATATTAAAATATATAATTTTACTAAGTGGGACAAATTATCTTGTCTCACTTTTTATATTGATAAATGTTTGGAGGAAAATGTAATAAATGAAAATTGGAATAGATTTACGGTGGAAGCCATATATCAATTGCAGTAATAGAAAATGGTAAAGTGATAAATAAAATTGAGAATGAAATAACGGAAATAGATAAATTAAATATTACAGAAATAATTGAACAAACAATAGTTGAAAATATAAATAATATATTAAAAAATGTTACAGAAAAAGACATATGTAATAATAAAATAGAATCAATAGGGATAGCAGTACCAGGGACAGTGAAAGATGGAAGCATTATAAAATGTGTAAATCTAGGAATTAAAAATTACAATATAGTAGAAAAATTAAATAAACTATTAAATCAATATATAGATACTTCAATTAATATAAAATTACAAAATGACGCAAAATGTGCAGCTATAGCAGAGAATAAATATGGTGCATTACAAGAATATGATGATTCAATATTTTTAACATTAGGTACAGGGATTGGAGGAGCAGTTATTAAATCTAATGAATTGCTTGAAGGCAAGTTATTTTCAGGGTATGAATTTGGTCATATGATAATAAATCCTAATGGGCCTATATGTAATTGTGGGAAAAATGGATGTTTCGAATTGTATGGTAGTATGAAAAAATTTAAGGATATGTTAAAACAAAAACTAGAATTAAATGAATTTACAACGGGAGAGCAGCTTTTTGAAATATTAAAATATGGTATAATTCTAAATAAAAATCGCGAGAAAATAAATGAAGTTATAGAAACATTTACATGGGATCTTGCAGTAGGAATTTCAAACTTAATAAATATTTTTGAACCAGAAGCAATTGGAATTGGTGGCAGTTTTTCATATTTTGAAGAGTTCTTATTGCAAAAACTTAAAAATAATATAATATGTGGAAATTTGCTATTTAATCCAAGAGATGATATAATAATAAAATCGGCTTTATTAAAAAACGATGCCGGAATAATAGGAGCAAGTATGCTATAGAATTGTGGCAAAATGGAGGTAACATAGTGAAGAACAAAAAAGTAGCAATTTTAACATTAGGCTGTAAGGTAAATCAGTATGAATCAAACGCAATTGTGGCAAAATTTCTAGAGGCTGGATATCAAATAATAGAAAAATTTGCAGAAGCAGATATTTGCGTAATAAATACATGTAGTGTAACAAATATATCTGATAGGAAATCACGACAGTCAATAAGAAAAATTAGAGAAAGTAATAAAAATGCAATTATAGTAGTAACTGGATGTTATGCACAAGTGGCTAAAGATACAATAGCTAAAATGACAGAAGTAAATTTAGTGATAGGAAATAATGAAAAAAAAGACATAGTAAAATATGTTGAACAAATGCAAAATAATTATAGTATGCATTCTAATGAAAATAAAATTATAGAAGTACAAGATACATTTAAACCAAAAGAATTTTCAGATTTTGGAATAACAATACATAATGAAAAAGCTAGGGCATCAATCAAAGTACAAGATGGGTGTGATAGATTTTGCTCATATTGTATAATACCATATGCTAGGGGGCGAGTAAGGAGTAGAAAGCCAGAAAGTATAATATCAGAAATAGAGGACATAGTTCAAAAAGGAATCAAAGAAGTAATTATAACAGGTATACATATAGCATCATATGGTAAAGATTTCAAAGATAATTTATATGGATATAAATTAATTGATTTATTAGAAGAAATTAATAATATAAATGGAATAGAAAGAATTAGATTAGGTTCTATAGAACCAACATTAATAACTAATGATTTCTTATTAAGATTAGTTAAGTTAAATAAAATATGTCATCATTTTCATTTATCATTGCAAAGTGGCTGTGATGAAACATTAAAAAGAATGAATAGACAATATAGTATTAATGAATTTAGTGAAGTTGTAAAAAAGTTAAGGGATACATATGAAGATGTAGTATTGACTACAGATATTATAGTTGGTTTTCCAGGAGAAACAAAAGAAGAATTTGAAAAAACTTATAATTTTTTAAGTCAAATAAAATTTTATAAAATGCACGTTTTTCCTTATTCAGCAAGAAAAGGAACAAAAGCAGCTGAAATGGAAAATCAAATTGATGGAACAGAAAAAGAAAAAAGAAGTAAAATCTTAATAGAGTTATCAAATAAAAACGAATTAGAATACAATAAATTATACATTGGTAAAGTTGTTGAAATATTAGTTGAAGAGGACAAAAAAGGGCATACTGGAAATTACATATTGGTAAAAGTTCATGAAAATGATAAAAAATGTAACATTATTGAGAATGAAATAGTAAAGTGCAAAATTGTAAATGTAAATCAACAATTTTTAGATGGAATTATTATAAATTAAAAAAAGCGTAATAAAATTGTAATATTCATGTAATAAATATTTAATATTTAAATATGTAAAAAATATTGATAATTGGCAAAAAATGTAGTATAAATATAAAAAAGACTTATAAGAAAAAACAAAGGAGGAAATAAGATGGCAGATATAAATGAAGAGGTAAAAGTAACAAACGGAGTTTATGGTGGAGTATCAGTACAAAATAATGGAGAAGAAGCTAATGGATTTAATGCCGAAAATGATGTAGTAATTTCATCAAATGTAGGAAATGCACTACCAGCTAAAACAGGATTTTGGTCAAAATTAAAAGCAGTATTATTTTATGATATAAAAGTAGAATTAACACCATATCAACAAAAAGTGGAAAACGAGATTAATGAATTTTTACATCAAGAAATTACATGGGCTAAAGTTAAAGATTTTCTATTTCAAGAAGTAACTTTTGGAAAAAAATCTAAAGTTTAATAATAAAATTACTATTTTAGAGCAGAACATACTGCTCTATTTTTTTTGAAAAAATATGTGAAATCTGTTCTTTAAGAAAAAACAGCTTAAAACTATTGAAATAGAATAAGTTTTATGATATTTTAAAAAAAACTTAAATAAAAGCATAGGAGGAATAAACATAATAGTATGTCAAAATCAAAAACAATATTTGTTTGTAATGAATGTGGATATGAATCAGCAAAGTGGCTTGGGAAATGTCCAGCATGTGATAGCTGGAATAGCTTTTTTGAACAAAAAATAGAAGGAAATATTAAATTAGGAAGAAATGAAAAAAAAGAAATTAATATTCCTAAAGCATTAAATACATATAAAGGAGAAGAAAAATTAAGAATTTCTACTGGATTTTTAGAGGCAGATAGAGTATTAGGTGGAGGACTTGTAAAGGGATCTTTAATATTACTTGGTGGAGAACCAGGAATAGGAAAATCTACATTAATATTACAAATTTGTGATAAAGTAAAAGGAGAAGGAAAAGTTCTATATGTATCTGGAGAAGAATCAGCAGATCAAATAAAATTAAGAGCAGATAGATTAAGAATTAATAATGATGATATAATGTTTCTTGGAGAAACAGATATTGAAATTGTAAATCAAGCCATAATTGATATAAATCCAAAACTTGTAATAATAGATTCAATACAAACGATGTATTCAGACGAATTATCAGCAGCAGCTGGAAGTGTAAGCCAGGTACGTGAAATTACTGCACAAGTAATGCGAATTTGTAAGTCTAGATCAATAACTACTATAATAATAGGTCATGTAACAAAAGAAGGAAACATAGCTGGACCTAGAGTACTAGAACATATGGTAGATACAGTATTATATTTAGAAGGAGAAAGGTATTTTTCATATAGGATATTAAGAGGAGTAAAAAATAGATTTGGATCAACAAATGAAATAGGAATGTTTGAAATGAAACAAGAAGGGATGTGTGAAATATTAAATCCATCAGATATATTAATTTCGGATAGAGAAGATAATCCATCAGGTTCATGTATTGTATCGAGTATGGAAGGAACAAGACCTATTTTAGTTGAATTACAAGCATTAACATCAAAGAGTGTTTTTGGATTTCCAAAGAGAGCAGCTAATGGTATAGATTTTAATAGATTAGCATTACTTATAGCAGTATTAGAAGAAAAAGTAGGAATGATGATTGGAACACAAGATGTATATTTAAACGTAGTAGGAGGCATGAAAATAAATGAACCAGCTTTAGATTTAGGAATAATATGTGTAGTAGCATCTAGCTTTAAAAACATTCCTATAGAAAAAAGTACAGTAATAATGGGAGAAGTAGGATTAACTGGAGAGGTAAGAAGAATAAATTTAATCGAAAAAAGAATAAAAGAAGCGGAAAAACTTGGATTTAAAACATGCATAATACCAGAAAGTAATAAAAAGGTATTGAAAGATAAATATAAATTAGATATAATAGGCGTGAAAAATATACAAGAAGCAATGAGAAAATTAGGGTTAAAATAAAAAAACAAAATATTAAAATTTAAACACAAAAAGAGGTGAGAAGAGTGCAAAACAAAGATGAGAATATATCAGAAGTATTAAAAAAAATTTCACCAGGGACTTCTATAAGAGATGGTCTGGAAAACATATTAAGAGCAAAAACAGGAGCATTATTATTAATAACAGATAATCAAGAAATAATAAAGCAAGTAGTTGATGGTGGTTTTTATATTAATGAAGATTATACATCATCAAAATTATATGAATTAGCAAAAATGGATGGAGCTATAGTATTAAGTGGGGATTTTAAGAAAATATTATTTGCAAATGCACAATTAATACCATCACACGAAATACAAACAGTAGAAACTGGAACAAGACATAGAACAGCAGAAAGAACTGCAAAACAGACAGGAGAATTAGTAATAAGTATTTCTCAAAGAAGAAATATAATAACAGTATTTAAGGGAAATTCAAGATATATATTAGAAGATACAGAATCAGTACTAAATAAAGCGAATCAAGCATTACAAACACTTGAAAAATACAAAAAAGTATTTGACAGTAAATTAAGTATATTAAATGAATATGAATTTAACGATATTGTTACTTTAGATAATGTTTTGACCGTAATACAAAGAGCTGAAATGGTAATGAGAATAGTGGATGAAATAAATAATAATATATATGAACTTGGAGCAGATGGAAGATTGGTAAGCATGCAATTACAGGAATTAATAGGAGGACTACAAAAAGAAGAAGAGCTTATTGTAAAAGATTATGTAATACTAAATAAAAAGCATAATATTCATATAGAAGATATATTGGCAGAGCTTTCAAACTTATCATATGAAGAATTGAGAGACCTTCAAAATATTGCTAAAGTAATAAAATATGAATTTGTAAATAGTTATGAAGATGTAGCAGTATATCCAAAAGGATATAGAATATTGAATAAAGTACCAAGAATGCCGGTAAATATTGTAGAAAATTTAGTAAAGTCATTTAAATCTTTTCAACATATATTGGCAGCAGAAATTGAAGATTTAGATGATGTAGAAGGAATTGGAGAAGTAAGGGCAAGAACAATTAAGCAGTCACTTCAAAGAATGCAAGAACAATATGTATTTGAAAATATAAATGTGTAAAATAATATAAAAATTGAAAGGAAGTAGTAAAATGAAAAGAAAACAAATATTAACAATAATATCATTAATAGTTGTTATAGTATTAATAGCTACATTAAGTTATGGATATTATAGAAAATTAACAATGGAAGTAAAAAGGCCAATAGTAACAATGGAAATCGAAGGATATGGAATGATAAAATTGGAGTTATATCCAGAACAAGCACCAGATACAGTAGCAAATTTTATAGCTTTAGCCAATAATGGATTTTATAATGGAACAACATTTCATAGAGTTGTAAAAGATTTTATGATTCAAGGTGGTGGATATGTTGTAACTGATTCTACAGATGATGAAACAGGAGAGACTAAACAAGAATTGACTGTAAAATCTCCAACACTTTCAAATTTAGGAATACAAGTAAGAGAAGGACAAACAGATGCTAAATATTGTATAACAGGAGAGATGTTAGTAAATGGATATAATAACACTATTAAACATGAAGAAGGCGTTATTTCAATGGCAAGAGCAGACTATACAAGTTATTCTTCAACACTAACAGATGAATCATATAATTCTGCAACATCACAATTTTTTATAATGACTAAAGATAATCAAACTATAGATGGTCAATATGCAGCTTTTGGAAAAGTTATTGAAGGTCTTGATATTGTTCATAGTATTGAAAATGCAGAAGTAAGGCCAGCTGAAGATGAAAATGATGAAGCAAGTGAACCTGTTAATAATATAGTAATAAAAACAGTAACAGTTGAAACATATGGTATAGATTATGGAAAACCAAAAACTATAGAGCCATGGAATTATTATACTTGGTTAAATAAAATGTATGGTATTGATTTAAATTCATATTAATAAAACTATAATATATAAAAAATAAAGAGAGTTTCGTGAAGTGAACCCAAATTATTAGACAAAAAGTTTAATAAGGAGGGTTCATTTTCATGTCAAAATACTCAAATGAATTTAAATTAAAAGTAATAAAATATTGTATAGAAGAATTTCATGGATATGGTAATACTGCTAAATATTTTAATATTCCAAGTTCAGAAACAGTAAGAAGATGGTGCAAGCATTATGAAGCACATGGAATAGAAGGAATATCAAAATATAAAAATAATAAATATGATGGAAAATTTAAGCAAAAAGTGGTAGAATATATGCACGAAAACCATTTGTCTGCTTCAGAAACATCTATTTACTTTAACCTTCCACAAGAAGTAGCAGTATTGAAATGGGAACGTATATATTATGAGGAAGGACCACAAGGACTCTATGTAGAGCGACGTGGTAGGAATAAAAATATGAGTTCTAAACCAAGAAAAAAGAAATTATCTAAAGAAAATGAAGATGATTTGATAGAAGAAGTACAAAGACTTAGAATGGAGAATGCATACTTAAAAAAATTGCAAGCCTTAATTCAGGAAAGAACAAAGCCAAAACATCCGAAAAAGTAATAGTAATAGATGAATTAAGGCATGAATTTAAATTAGAGGCTTTGTTAAAATATGCAGAAGTAACAAGAAGTACATTTTACTATCAATTAAATAGAATGAAAGAACCAGATAAATATAAAGAAGTAAAAGAAGAAATTACAGCTATTTATCACGAAAATAAAGGAAGATATGGATATAGAAGAATAACAATGGAACTTCATAATAGAGGCCTTAATATTAATCATAAAACAGTTTCAAAACTTATGAAAGAATTAGGATTACAATGTTTCATAAGAGTACAAAAATATAAATCATATAAAGGTGAAGTAGGAAAAATATGTGATAATCTACTAAATAGAGAATTTAAAGCTGAAGAACCAAATCAAAAATGGGTTACAGATGTAACAGAATTCAAAGTACATAATGAAAAACTTTATCTATCACCAATAGTAGATTTATTTAATGGAGAAGTAATTAGCTTTAACTTATCAAGACATGCTGTATTTGCACAAGTAGTTGATATGTTAGAGAAAGCATTTAACAAAATACCAGATAATACAAATTTAATACTACATTCAGACCAAGGATGGCAATATCAAATGAAGCAATATCAAGCATTATTAAAAGAAAAAGGAA
>CAMMHE010000006.1 GCA_946496575.1 uncultured Clostridium sp.
GCCGAATAGTGCCGAAAATACTTGCGAGTTACCTTGCTGGGAAGATAGGTGTTGCCAGATTTTTTGTTTTTAAATTATAGATTAACTGACTGATATATGTATCAGTTTTTTTTTGACTAAAAATATATAGTTTATTAATATTTAAATTAGAGAAAGAAAACTATACAAAAAAAAAATTATATGTTATAATTCTTTTATATTGTATTTTAAAGAAAGGAGCATATGCTAGAGTGCATATATAATATTATAAGTATGGATGTAAAAGAATTAGAAAAAATGACTTTACAAGAACTATTATCAATGAAAAATAGAGCTGAAACTGAATTAAAAAAATTAGAAAAAGAATATGGTGATGAAGGTAGAAAAACATTTGGACAATTAGCACAAGATAAACAAAATAATGGATTAGGACATATTAAATTATCAGATAATGTTAAGAAAAAATTGCAACTAAAGAGACTAATAAGGTTATGTTCAGTTATATATACGAAAAAGTTACATAAAGATTCAGCCGAAAAAACACTTACAGATTTACAAGATATAAAAAAACAACCTAAATTTAGTTGGGGAATAGAAGAATTTGATTCAAGTGAACGTAGCATTATTTTTGAAGAAGATGGAATTAAAGCTACTGCATTAGGAATATTTGAATGGGCGTTTGGAAGAGAAAATTTAAGTTTAGAGCAAATAAGGCAACAAAATATTAAAACAGTAAATTTGTTGGGTAATAATGGAGATAAAGTTAGATTACCAATTGAAGAACTTGAAAAATTATTAAAACAATCAAGGCAAGAAGAAATATTATATTTATTTAGAATAGAAAGACAAAATCCAAATGGAAAAAGGAATTATTATATATTGTCACCAATAACAAAAAAATTATTAGAGAATGAAAAGGCAAGAAATTTTTTTACCGATGTATATTGTTCAGATGAGTATCTAAAAAGCATTTCAGAAAGTGAAGATGGAATATATGCTGGAAATATATGTATAGATGATAATGGTAATCCTTATGTAAGATATAACGAATCTTCAACACGTGCAGCAAAATTAGCTGAATCAGTGCAGGGAACAACTACATTGGAAGTAAAGATTTCTGATGTTGATAGAAGAAAATTGCCTGGATCACTTGAAACTTTTAGACAGGTTAGATATAGGATTGCAGCAGAACAAGAAAGAGATAACCAATATACTATAGAGGACGAAAATTAAAATTTTATTAATATTTTGAAAGGAAAACGCAAAATGGCTAAAATAGAATGGAAACCAGGAACTTTTTTATATCCTATACCAGCAGTAATGGTATCATGTGGAACTCTTGAAAAATCTAACATAATAACTGTAGCATGGACAGGAATTGTAAATACAAATCCAGCAATGGTTTATATTTCAGTAAGACCTACACGATATTCATATAATTTAATAAAAGAGCAAGGTGAATTTGTAATAAATTTAACTAATGAAAAGTTAGCATTTGCAACAGATTGGTGCGGAATACAAACAGGACTTAAAGTAGATAAATTTGAAAAAATGCATTTAACTAAACAAAAGGCAAATCATGTAAAATGCCCATTAATAGGAGAAAGTCCTGTATCTGTTGAGTGTAAAGTAAAAGAGATTAAAGAACTTGGTAGCCATAATATGATAATAGCAGAAGTATTATGTATAAATGCAGAAGAAAAATATATCAACGAAAATGGTGCATTTGATATTTCAAAATGTGATTTAATATCATATTGTAATGGAAAATATTATTCTATAGGAAAACAGATAGGCAAGTTTGGATTTTCAGTACAAAAAAAGAAAAAAACAAATAAAAAATAACTTGTAAATATTGACATAAAAGTAAATAAGTGATAAAATATTGGAGCATATGTATTTAGAACATATGCTCACATCGTTTCAAAAAAGGTTAGAAAATTCGGAGGTGTTAATAGATGGCAGCTAAAGGACCAAGAGAAAATATTATATTAGAATGTACAGAATGTAAAAGAAGAAATTATATGACATCAAAAAATAAAAGAAATAACACAGATAGATTAGAAGTAGTTAAATATTGCAAATTCTGCAAAAAACGTACAACACACAAAGAAACAAAATAGTTTGAGTTATTTCAAGGAGGAAATATAATGGCTAAAAAGGATGCAGTTAAAGAAAAAAGTAAAGATAATAAAGTGAAAAGACATTTCTTTAAGGATTTCAAAGCAGAACTTAAAAAAGTAATATGGCCAACCCCTAAACAATTAGCAAATAATACTGTAGCAGTAGTCACTATTGTGTTAATTACAGCTGTAATAGTTTTTATTTTAGATGTAGTATTTGATAGCATGAATAAATATGGTTTAACTAAATTACAGAGTTATGTAGTAGAAAGATTTAAAGATGAAGATAATTCAGAAGAATCAGATACAAATAATAATATAAATGATACAAATACAAGTACTAATACAGAACAAAATACAGAAGCAGAAGGCAATACTAATACAGAATCTAATCAAGAATAAAGGGGGCTAGAATATGTCTCAAAAAGATTATGATATGACAGCAAGGTGGTATGTAGTACATACTTACTCTGGATATGAAAATAAGGTAAAAACAGACCTTGAAAAAACAGTTAAAAATCGTGATTTAGAAGAATATTTTTTTGATATAATTGTTCCAATGGAAGAACAAATTGAAATTAAAGAAGGAAAAAGAAAAGCAAATTTAAAAAAGGTTTTTCCAGGCTATGTTCTAATAAAAATGATAGTAACTGAAGAGACATGGTATATAGTAAGAAATACTAGAGGTGTTACAGGTTTTGTTGGTTCTGGAACAGATCCTATTCCTCTTACAGATGAAGAAATAAGAAATATGGGATTTGAAGAAATACCTGTAAATGTTGATTATGATATAAATGATTCAGTACAGATATTAAATGGAGCATTTAAAGATTTCATAGGAACAGTTAAAGAAATAAATAAAGAAAAACATAAAGTAAAAGTTTTAGTATCAATGTTTGGAAGAGAAACTCCAGTTGAATTAGAATTTTCACAAGTCCAAAAGGTAGACTAATGTGGCGATTAAATTGAAAGGAAGGAATTAAAATGGCAGAAAAAGAAGTTGTAAAACAAATTAAATTACAAATAGAAGCTGGAAAAGCAACACCAGCTCCACCAGTAGGACCAGCTTTAGGCTCAAGTGGTGTTAATATTATGCAATTTGTAAAAGAATTTAATGATAGAACTGCAAAAGAAGCCGGCATGATTATACCAGTAGTAATAACAGTATATAAAGATAAATCTTTTGAATTTATAACAAAAGTTCCACCAGTTGCAGTTTTAATTAAAAAAGCTATTAAAATTGAAAAAGGTTCAGGAAAACCAAATAAAGACAAAGTAGCTAAAATAACAAAGGAGCAAGTTAAGGCTATAGCAGAACAAAAAATGCCAGACTTAAATGCGGCATCTTTAGAAACAGCTATGAGCATGGTCGCTGGAACTGCACGTTCAATGGGAATAGTAGTTATTGATTAATTTAGTGATAAACTTGATTATATTAATAAAATTAATATAAAATTTATTTATTGGGAGAAGAATAAACTTCGTTAGAACCAAAGGAGGAATAAAATGAAAAAAATGACAAAAAATTATGCAGCAAGTGTTAAGCTAATAGATAAAGAAAAATTATATGATGCAAAAGAAGCATTAGAAATTATTGAAAAAATGCCAAAGGCAAAATTTGACGAAACAGTTGAATTACATGTAAAATTAGGTGTAGATTCAAAACATGCAGATCAACAAGTTAGAGGTACAGTTGTACTTCCACATGGTACAGGAAAAACGTTAAAAGTATTAGTGTTTGCAAAAGGAACAAAAGCCGAAGAAGCAGAAAAAGCAGGAGCAGATTTTGTTGGTGGAGAGGAGCTAGTACCAAAAATTCAAAATGAAAATTGGTTTGACTATGATGTTGTAGTTGCAACTCCAGATATGATGGGAGTAGTAGGAAGATTAGGTAAAGTATTAGGACCAAAAGGTTTAATGCCAAATCCTAAATCAGGAACAGTCACAATGGATGTAACAAAAGCAATAAAAGATATTAAATCTGGTAAAGTAGAATATAGATTAGATAAAACTAATATTATACATCTAGGATTTGGAAAAGTTTCTTTTGGAACAGAAAAATTAGCAGAAAATTATGATACAATAATGAATGCTATAATAAAGGCAAAACCAGCCGCAGCAAAAGGTCAATATATTAAAAGCGTATCAATTTCTAA
The DNA here is from genome assembly GCA_946496575.1 of uncultured Clostridium sp. Lineage (GTDB taxonomy): Bacteria > Bacillota > Clostridia > TANB77 > CAG-508 > CAG-269. The sequence continues at coordinate 4,259 of CAMMHE010000006.1, forward strand.
AACAATGGGACCAGGATTATATATTAACCAAAAATAATTTAATAGCCAAAGACAGTAGGCATTTAAGTCCTACCTAGGCAATAATAAGAGATTTTAAGATCACTTTTTATAGCCATGGGAAGGATATAAAAAGTGATTTTATTTTTAAGATTTTTATAGACTACAATTGTGTAAAAAATAAAAGTCTAGTTAAGTTATATATTAAGAAAATGTAGGAGGTGAATTAAATGGCAAGTGAAAAAATACTTAACAAAAAGAAAGAAGAAGTATTAAAATTAGCAAGTGAAATGAAAGAAGCAAAATTAATACTTTTAGTAGATTACAGAGGAATAAATGTTGAAGAAGTAACAAAATTAAGAGCAACAGTAAGAAATGTAAATGCTTCATATCGAGTTATAAAAAATAATATTACAAAAAGAGCATTAGCAGAAGCTAGTATTGAAATGCCAGAAGATATATTAGAAGGTCCTACAGCAGTAATAATGACAAATGAAGATTATTTAGAACCAACAAAGGCAATTTACAATTTTAGCAAAGAAAATAATTATTATAAAATAAAAGCTGGTGTTGTTGAAGGAAAAGTTATGACAGATAAAGAAATCATAACATTAGCTAAATTACCTTCAAGAGAAACATTATTATCAATGCTTGCAGGAGCTTTACTTGGAAATATCTCAAAATTAGCTGTAGCACTTGAACAAGTACGTATTCAAAAAGAAGAAGCATAATAAAAAAAATTTAAATTATTAAAATAGAGTAGTGAACTTAAATCACAAAAAAGATATAAAATTAGGAGGATTTAAAAATGAATAAAGAAGAAATGATTGAAGAAATCAAAAAAATGACAGTAGTAGAATTAGCTGATTTAGTAAAAGCTATAGAAGAAGAATTTGGAGTATCTGCAGTAGCAGCTGCTGCACCAGTAGCTGGAGGTGTAGCAGGAGGAACTGCAGCTGAAGAAAAAACATCATTTAATGTTGTTTTAACAGCAGCTGGAGATCAAAAAATTAAAGTAATAACAGCAGTTAAAAATGAATTAGGATTAGGATTAAAAGATGCAAAAGATTTAGTAGATGGAGCACCAAAAACACTAAAAGAAAATGTTTCTAAAGAAGAAGCAGAAGCATTAAAAGCTAAATTAACAGAAGTTGGTGCAACAGTAGAATTACAATAATATATTAAATAAGAGAGGAATAATATGAGGCTACTTTTCAGTAGCTTCAATAATATCCTCTCTTATTTTGTGTAATTTAAAATTAAGTAAAACATTTTAAATTATAATAGAAAAGGAATAGAAAACATGATAAAATAAAATATGAAAGGAGTAGAAAATGAAAAAAATAGGGATAATAGCTGCAATGGAAGAAGAAATGAATGCTATAAAAGATGTAATGGAAGAAATAAAACAAATAGAGATATATGAATTAGTTTTTATAGAGGGAAAAATAAACAACAAAGAGTGTATATTAGTTAAAAGTGGAATAGGAAAAGTAAATAGTAGTAGAACCACGCAAATTTTACTAGACAAATTTGAAATAAAATATGTAATAAATGTTGGATCTGCATGTGCTGCAAATGATGAATTAGAAATAGGAGACATTATAATAGGAAATAAATTAGTACAACATGATTTTGACATTACGGCTTTTGGGCATAAAAAAGGATATATTAGTAATATTGGAGAATATATCAAAAGTGATGAAAAATTAATAAAAGAATTAAAGATAAAGATATCCAAATTATCAAATGTAAATTATAAGATAAAGATAGGAACAATAGCTTCTGGAGATATATTTTGTACAGGAGAAAGTATGAAAAGAAAAATAAATTCAAAATTTGGTGCAGATGCAATAGAAATGGAAGGTGCTTCTATTGCACAAGTATGTTATTTGGACAAAGTTCCTTTTATCATAATAAGAAGTATTTCAGATACTACAAATGGAAGAAATCAAATAACATTTGAACAATATTTAGAATTAGCATCTAAAAGGTGTGGAGAATTACTTAAAAAATTTATATAAATATTGATTTCTAATTTTTTATATGATATCATATAAGAGTAAGGTTTAGGAGGAGAATATGAAAAAATCTAGTAAAGTAATACAAGAGCAAGTTACAGATATAAAAGGAACAATAGTTGGATTTATTGAACCAGAGCAAGAAGAAAAAACTCAAGAACAGGAAATCCAAGAATTTACATTACAAAAACAAAGTGAAAAAGAACTCTTAAAGCTTTCAAATGAAGAGCAAAAGGCTAAAAGAAAAAAATATGCAGAAGAGGAAGAAAGGCTAGAAAAGGTAAAAGCGGAGCTTTTACAATCAATAAGAATAAGAATACCAGAAATAGAAAAAAGGTTTAGAATTATAGATCCAAAACATAGAAAAATTGAAAAAACAATTAAATCACAAAGCTTAAATGGAAAAGATATATCTAAAGATTTAGAAGAAAAAGATTTACAAAAGGTGAAGGAAGATGGAGAAAGAGAGAGATAATAAGAAAAAAATTTAAAATTCTAAGTATAAAAAACTTAGAATTTTTTATAAAAACATAAAAAAATATTTACATTTTGTCAATATTTGTATACAATAATAAAAGTAGAAAAGTAAAAACAAAAGAAAATGATAAAAGGAAAGGAGAATGTCAATGAAAATATTGATGTTGGCATGGGAATATCCTCCTAGAGTTGTTGGAGGGCTATCAAGAGTAGTATATGATTTATCACATAGGTTAATAAAGGATGGACATGAAGTTACAGTAATAACATATAAAGATGGAGATTTACCTTATGAAGAGAACGATAAGGGGGTAAAAGTATATAGAATAGACAATTATATGATAAATCCTAATAATTTTATAGAATGGATTATGCAAATGAATTTTGCTATGGTTGCAAAAGCAAATCAAATTATAACGGAGCAAGGCAAATTTGACATAATACATGCTCATGATTGGTTGGTAGCTTATGCTTCAAAAGCTCTAAAAGAATCATTTAACATTCCAATAGTAGCAACAATACATGCAACAGAAGCAGGAAGAAATAGTGGAATACATGATGAAACACAAAGATATATAAATGATACAGAATGGATGTTAACATATGAATCTACTGAAGTTATTGTAAATAGCAATTATATGAAAAATGAATTACAAAGACTTTTTGGTTTGCCATTTGAAAAAATAAATGTAGTTCCAAATGGAGTTAACCTAAATGCATTTATCGGAGTAGAAAGAGATTACGAATTCAGAAGAAGATACGCAATGGATAATGAAAAAATAATATTATTTATGGGAAGACTTGTATATGAAAAAGGAGTGCAACATTTAATAGCTGCAATGCCAAAAATATTGAATGGATATCACGATACTAAACTTGTAATAGCTGGAAAAGGAGGAATGCTTGACGAATTAAAAGCAGAAGTACATGCACTTGGAATAGATAACAAAGTGTATTTTGCTGGTTATATGAATGGAAAAGACGTACAAAAAATGTATAAAGCAGCAGATATTTCAGTATTTCCAAGCACATATGAACCATTTGGAATAGTAGCGTTAGAAGCAATGTTATCAGAAAATCCAGTAGTAGTATCAGACATAGGAGGATTAAATGAAATAGTTCAGCATAGAGAAAACGGAATGAAGAGTTATGCTGGAAATCCTAATTCAATTGCAGATTCTGTATTAGAATTATTATTTGATCATCAATTATGTGCTAATATAGTAAAAAAAGCAAAAAATAAAGTTAGAAATGAATATAATTGGAACAAAATTGCTCAAGATACACACTTTACATATCAAAAAGCAATTTGTGAAACAATAGCAGATAAGCAAAGAATGCAAATAGAGCAAGAAAATGCAAAAAAGAAAAGAAAAATAAAAGAAACGGAAATAACAAACTTACTTACATTCAGAAAACGTCAAGCTTATGCGTAGAAATTGAATTAATGTGAAAGGTAGTGTAATTATGAATATCTATGATACAGCTAATAGATTGGCATCAGAAATAAAAACTTCAGAAGAATATACAAATTATAAATTAGCAAAAGAAGTATTAAATCTTAAACCAGACTTAAAAGAAAAAGTAGCAGAATTTGAAAAAGCTAGATATGAAGTGCAAATAGGGCAAATGGAAACGGGAAAATTAGATGAAGAAAAATTAAAAAATATGCAAAATATTTATGCAGAGATAATAGAAAATGAAGAAATAAAAAAATATTTTGATGCTGAAATAAAGTTCAATGTGTTACTTGCTGATGTAAATAAAATAATAAGTGATGCGGTAAAAGATTTAGTTTAAATTATAAATTTTAACATTAATTATAAGGGTAACTATATTTGGTTGCTCTTATATTGATATTATTAAAAAAGGAATATAAAATTAATTAATAGAAATGGAGAAAAATATGGAATTTATATTAATAATTTTATTATCACTAGTAGCTTTAGTATTATTATCAATTATTTTTAGAATAAATATAAAAAAAATAGAACAAATTGGAATGAATGAAAAGTTAAATAAATTAACAGAGAAATATCCATCAAATTTAGAAATTTGCAGAGCAATATTAAAAAGATTAAAAAATGAAAGTGTAAAAATTGAAGAAGATAAAAATGCAAAAACAACATTATATTTGGCATTAACAAATAAAATATTTATAGCAGATACAAAAGAAAGTTATACCAGAATCCAAACAATGGCACATGAGTGCCTACATTCAGTACAAGATAGATTAATATTAATGTTCAATTTTATATTTTCAAACATATATTTATTATATTTTATAATTACAATATTATTAATAATATTTAAAATAATTACTAATTCATTATTGTATTTAAATATATTTTTATTATTATCAATTATTTATTATATGATTAGAGTATTTTTAGAAAACGATGCAATGATAAAAGCAAGATATTTAGCTGAAGAATATATGAGGGATGCTAAAATTTCGAATGAAGACGAAATAAAAGAGATAATCAAAGGATATGAAGAATTAAATGATATTGGAATAAAGGCAGTTAATTATAATTTATTTTCAGGAATTTTAATAAAAGTAATAATTTTTAGCATTGTAGCATTGATTTTTTAGTAATTATGTGATAAAATTATACCTGTCAATTGAAAAGCCGTTAGGAGGAACATAAATGCAAATAGTAAAAGGAATATTAACAGCAATTTATTTTATAATAAGTATAGTATTAATTATATTAGTTATGTCACAATCAAAAGAAGATGCAGGGTTAAGTTCAACAATCACAGGTTCGTCAACAAATAACTTCTTTGAACAGAATAAAGGAAGAACTAAAGAGGGAAAGCAAAAAAAGTGGACAATAATATTAGGTATTGTCTTCACATTAACATTAATTGTATTAAGTATAATATATCCAGTATAAAGGTAATATAGAAATGTCGCTATTTAGAAAGTACTAATAGCGATATTTTTATATTAAATATTTTAAGAAAATGGAGAAAAGATGGAAAAGTTAAAAGATAAGGTGGTAGGAACATTCATAAATAACAAGAATTATGGATTTGTAATACCTGATGATAAAAAAATAGGAAGTGACATATTCATTTCAAAAACCAATTTTGGGAAAGCAAGGAATAATCATAAAGTTGTTGTAAAAATTATAAAGCCAGCAGTAAAGGATAGAAAGCCAGAAGGAAAGATTATAGAAGTAATAGGTGGTATAAATGAAGCGGGTATTGACATGTTGTCATTAATAAGGGAATATGACTTACCTTATAAGTTTCCAATAGAAGTTGAATTAGAAGCTAAAAAAATAGAAGACAAGGTAAATATAGAGGAACTAAAAAATAGAAGAGATTTAAGAAATGAAATAATTTTTACCATAGATGGGGAAGATGCAAAAGATTTAGATGATGCAGTTAAAGTTACAAGGTTAGATAATGGCAACTATAAATTAGATGTACATATAGCAGATGTAAGTTATTATGTAAAAGAAAAAACTAATTTAGATAAAGAAGCAAATTTACGAGGAACAAGTATATATATGTTAGGAAGAGTTATACCAATGCTTCCACGTGAACTTTCAAATGGAATATGTAGTTTAAATGCTGGAAAAGATAGGCTAACACTTTCATGTACAATGGAAATTAATTCAAAAGGTAATGTCATTTCTTCAGATATCTATAAGTCAGTAATAAGAGTCACGGAAAGAATGACATATACTGATGTACAAAAAATATTAGATTATTCAGATAAAGAAATATTAAAAAAGTATAGAAAATACATTGATGAATTTCAAAAAATGAAAGAATTAGCAATTATATTAAAAGAGAAAAGAAAACAGCAAGGTTATTTAAATTTAGACATACCAGAAACAAAAATAGAATTAGATCAAAAAGGTAAACCAATAGATATTCGTAAATACGAAGTAACATTTGCACATGAAATAATAGAACAATTCATGCTTATTACAAATGAGACTGTTGCAGAAAAATTTTATTGGCTAGAAGCTCCATTTATCTATAGAGTTCATGAAGCTCCAGATTTTGAAAAAATTATAGAATTAAATAAATCTTTACACAATTTAGGATATAAAATAAAAGCAAGTAAAGATAATATTTATCCCAAAGAATTTGCTAAAATATTAGAAAAAGTAAAAGGAAAAAAAGAAGAAAAAGTAGTAGCAAATTTAATTTTAAGAGCATTAAAAGTTGCAAGATATGAGTCGCAAAATGGAGGACATTTTGGAATAGCAAGTAAATATTACTGTCATTTTACTTCGCCAATTAGAAGATATCCTGACCTATTTATTCATAGAATAATATCAAAATATATCGAAAGTAATTTTGTCGTTAATGATTATTTTATAGAGAAATATTCTAAAAGAGCTACTAAAAGAGCATTTAATGCATCAGAAAGAGAAAAAATTGCAACAAAAGTAGAAAGAGAAGCTGAAAAAATAAAAAAATCAGAATTTATGGAAAATAAAATAGGAAATGAATATGAAGGAATAATATCATCAATTACTAAATTTGGTATGTTTGTCGAATTAGAAAATACAATAGAAGGACTAATTAGATTTGAAAATATAGGAATTAAAGAATATTTTATTTATGATGATGAAAATAAAATATTAATAGGAGAAAAAACAAAAATTACTTTCAAAATTGGACAAAAAGTAAAAGTACAAGTTCTTGCAGCAAATAAATTAACAAGAACAGTAGACTTTATATTAAAAAATAACTGACTTATCATTCAAAATAAATATAAAACTATTGCATAAAAAACAATAATTTTATATAATACGTATAATTAAACTGTGAAAAGGAGATATGCTATTATAAATATTAGCATGGAGAAGAGTCAAATGAATAAAACTAAAAGAAAAATATTTGAAACTTCAATGAAGCTATTTGCTGAAAAAGGTTATGATGCAACAAGTATAGAAGAAATAACAGCAAATGTAGGAGTAGCAAAAGGAACACTTTATTATCACTTTACAAGTAAAGAAGAAATTTTTAATTTTTTAGTAGAAGAAGGAATAAAACTAATGCAAAATAGTATTGATATAAAAACATCAAAGTTGAACAATTATATTGATAAGCTAAAAGCAATAGTTTTAATACAGATAAAAGTAGTAGTTAAATATGAAAATTTAATAACAATTTTATTAAGTCAATTTTGGGGAAAAGAGGCAAGAAATCAAAAATGTAAGCAACATGTATATAGTTATATAAGTAAAATTGAACAAATAGTAAGAGACGGAATAGATAAAGGAGAAATAAAAAAAGGTAATCCAGAAGCAATAGCTTCTGAAATATATGGATTAATATGTTCAGCTTTAGTATATAAATTAAGAAAAGAACAAAATATAGATATTATGAAGTTATATCAAGAGTTTGAGCAAACAGTGATAAATGGATTAAAAATAGAAAAGGAAGAAAAATAAAATGACAAAAATAAAAATGAATTTTACAGATTTAAAAGATATGTTAAATAAAACAGAAGAAATGTACAAAGATAGACCAGCATTTAAATTTAAGACTGAAATACCAGGAAAAATGAAGATAATTACGCATAAGGAATTTAGAGAACAAATTAAAAGTTTAGGGACAGCACTTATTGATTTGGGGCTAAAAGATGCAAGAATAGCTGTTATTTCAGAAAATAGATATGAGTGGGATTTAGCATATTTAGCTATAGCAACAGGCACAGGTGTTGTTGTACCATTAGATAAATCTTTGCCAGAAAATGAGATAGAAAGTTTAATTTGTAGGTCAGAAGTAAAAGCAATATGTTATTCAAACAGATATAATGAAATAATGGATAAAATAAGATTTTCTGGAAACACACAGATAGAATATTTTATATCAATGGATTTAGATAAGCAAGAAAATGGAGTATATTCTGAAAAAGAATTAACTGAAAAAGGCAAGAAACTATTGGAAAATGGTGATAAAAGATTTTTAGATGCAAAAATTGATAATGATAAAATGGGGATAATGTTATTTACATCTGGAACTACATCTATATCAAAAGCTGTAATGCTTTCACATAAAAATATAGTAAGTAATGTAATGGATATTAGAAATGTGTTTGAATTAAATGAAAATGATACCTTATTATCATTTTTACCTTTACATCATGTATTTGAATGCACAGTTGGTTTTCTATATCCAATGTCTATTGGTGCTTGTATTACATTTTGTGATGGAGTTAAATACATGGTAGATAATCTGAAAGAATATGAAGTTACAGCTATGATTTCAGTACCAGCAGTATTTGATATAGTTTATAGAAAATTGCTAAAAGGTATAGAAAAAAAAGGAAAACTAGATAAAGTAAAAAAAGGTATAAAGATAACACAAGCATTATTAAAACTTAAAATTGATATACGAAAAAAAGTATTTTCAGAAATACATGATAATTTGGGTGGAAAATTAAGATTAATAGTAGCTGGAGGAGCTGCATTAGATCCAGAAACAGAAAAGGGCTTTAATGAATTAGGAATTAACCTAGTACAAGGTTACGGATTAACTGAAACTTCACCAGTAATCGCAGCAGAGTTAACAAAAGTTAGAAGACTAGGATCAATAGGTAAGAAATTTCCAAGTGTACAAGTAAAAATAGAAAATCCAAATGAAGAAGGAATAGGGGAATTGTTAGCTAAAGGTCCAACTGTAATGTTAGGATATTATAAAAATGAAGAAGCTACGAAAAATGCAATAGATTCTAATGGTTGGTTTCATACAGGAGATTTGGCTAAAATAGATCAAGATGGATTTATTTATATAGCTGGAAGAAAAAAGGATGTAATAGTATTACAAAATGGAAAAAATATTTATCCAGAAGAACTTGAAACATTGATAAACAAAATTGAAGGAGTTAAAGAGTCATTTGTATATGGAAAACCTGAAAATGGTGATTTTAAAATATCAGTAAAAATAGTATATGATAGAGAAATAATGAAAGAAGTACATAAAATTCAAGGCGAAAAAGAAATAGAAGAATTTTTAAATGAAGAAATTAAAAAGATAAATAAAACGATGCCTCCATATAAATACATTAGGAATGTAAAAATAACTGAAGAGGAACTAATAAAAACTACAACCCTTAAAATAAAAAGACATGAGGAAATAAAAAAGACTTTAGAAAATAATTAGCTACGGATACATATGATTCAGTCAAATTTTTATATAAAAAGTATAGAGAAAAAAATAAATTTTAAATAATTATAATAAAAAAGTGCAATAATATATACGGAAATAGAAAAAGTAATAAAAAAGTGATGTAACAAAAATGTAATATTACTGTAACAGAAATGTAAAGAATAAAAGGGAAAATTCTATTGTAGTTTTTTGTAAGATAGTGTATAATTATGATAGATTATAAGATGACTACATAAGAAGGAGGTATTTACAATGTCTAGAAGTGGCATAGTAAATGTGAGAATGGTTATAACCGAAGAAAAAATATTATCCAATATAGATAAAATACAAAAAATGATTAATCCAAATAGTAAAAAGCAAATTGTACAACTAGAGGATGATTCATATTTTAAAGATTTAATAGAGTCAATAAAATCATATTTAATAGAGTATCCAAAGAAAAAGAATTTTCCTATTTCCGTATATAAAGCAGCATATGGATTAGTTGAAACGGCAACAAATCAATTTGAAGAGAACACTAAAAAAATTGAATCTTTAATAAGACAAAGAGAAGAAAATATAGGATTAGCAGGAAAGTTAAAAGAAATACTTGCTATAGTTGAAGCAAAAGAAAAAAATTGGAAAGATGAAGTAAAAGCTGCAGAAGATGAATTCCCAGAAGATGTAATTGAAGCATTAAATATAGTAGGAAAATCAAAATCTTCTAAATCACAGACATATCAAGATGCATCAAAATTATTAAATGCACGAGTAAATAATTTAGAGTCAAATTTGCATATAGAAATTGATATGGAAAGAATAGAAGATAGATCTAAAGCATTAAGCTATATTGGAATTGAGGTAGCAGATGCATTAAAAGTTATTCCAACGCCAGTAGATGATTCAACTGAAGCTATATTGCAAGAAGAGCAAGAAGCAGATAATACAGTTTTACAAGAGTCTGTACAAGAACAATTAATAACATATGCAGAACAAACTACATTTGAAACAAAACCATCATTATGGCAAAGAATAAAAAATAGTAAATTAGTAAGGGCAGTAACATATGTATTTAGAATAAGAATTAGAGTAGAGCTACCTAACGCTTTACCAGAAGGTAGAGAGGAAAATCAATAAAAGATATGTTAATAAAAGAGGGTTTTCTATTTATAAAAAATAGTTTCCCTCTTATTATTATTCTATATTTCTTTTTTTAAATTCTGTCACTAATTTTTTTAATGCTAAATTTCTATGATTATGTGTAGCCTCATAAGTTTTTTCATCCAAATCGCTTAATGCTTTATCAAAACCATCTGGAATGAATATTGGTATATAAGTTAAACCACCCAATTTACCTGGAACTTTTGCAACTGTTCCTTTACATTCTCCTCTTGCTAATATTTTCTCTCCATTTGAAAGAATAGCTGTTAAAACACATACAAAAGTGCATGTTCGATCTTTTATGTCTTGATATCGTTTCATTTTATTTAATACTTTTTCTATTATTTGAATCTGTGTTGCATTCTCACCGGCATATCTTGCTGAATAAACTCCTGGTTCTCCATTTAATTTGTCAATACATAATCCCGCATCATCTGTTATTATAATTTTATTTTCTATATGATGCTCATCACAGAATTTTTTTATTGTAGTTGCTTTTATCATTGAGTTTTCTTCAAATGTTTGCCCATCTTCTATTATTTTTGCATTAAAATTTATATCTTTTAATGTATATAATTTTGCATTTATATTATTTTCTTTTAAAATTTTAGCCATAGAAATAACTTTGTTTTGATTGCTAGTTCCATATATAATTTGCATAGTATCTCCCTCTTATTTATAGTACTTATAAAAAATTGAACTTTGTTTTTTCATCTCAACCATATAAAACTTCTAAATAATATCTATTTTTTCTTTATAATGATTGATGAGCCTATTTTCCATATATTGATACAAATATGTTCTATTTTTTTTGATTATATATGATTTTTGTAAAAAAAGCTAGTGGATAAGCAAAAAAATAACAGATAATTTCTTATCTGCTATATGTGGCTGGACTGGCTAGATTCGAACTAGCGCATGCCAGAGTCAAAGTCTGGTGCCTTACCGCTTGGCTACAGCCCAATATATATGGGGTGGAAGATGGGACTCGAACCCACGGTCTCCAGTGCCACAAACTGGCGCGTTAACCAACTACGCCACATCCACCATTGTTGCTCAAAATATTAAGCACAGTATTTATTTTACTCTATTTCACATTAATTTGTCAATAGCTTTCCCTAAATTTTATAAAAATACTCATAATATACCAAAAAAAAGTATTGTAAAATATATAGGCATATGCTAAAATATTATCGAAAGTAAAATAAAAATATACATAGAAAGGCATATTTGTAATGAAAGAAAGTACTATAGAAAAAATAGAAAAATCATCTAATAAATATACTAATAAAAATAAAAAAAAGCAAAAAATGATAAAAAATAAACCACAAAAAAACAAGAAAATGTCCATATGGAAAAAAATTGTGATAATTATATCAACATTATTTATAATAGGGTTAGCTACAATTTTAATATTATTTTACGGTCCAATACCAACATTTAGAGAATGGTGGATAACAACAGCGATGACTACAATGTCACACAAATATTTAGCTGAACTATTTTTTGATGAGGAAACTATAAATGCAGTACTAGCTAAAAACAAAATAGAAGAAACTGAACAAACAACGAATACTGCATTAATTGTAATAAATGAAGAAGATAATATAGATAATACAGAATATGAAAACGAGTATGAAAAGCAAGTATTGGGAAAAAATCTAGATAAAGAAATGTATAATATATATGCAGAAGGTGAAAACTACAGAATAATAGAAATATCAGCAAGTAAATATTCAGGATATTTAGCAATAATATATGATCCTTCAAAAATAAAAGTAGTTACATCAAAATATATAGGTTCATCTGGACAATATCTAACAGAAATGTCAGAACAAAATGATGCTGTAATTGCAATAAACGGTGGAGGATTTTTAGACGAAGACTATAGAGGAAATGGTTCAAGTCCTTTAGGAGTGACAATTTCAAATAACAAAACAATTTCTAATAATAAATATACAAGTTGGGGAGGATTAATAGGGTTTGATAATCAAAATAAGCTAGTATTGGGAAAATTAACATTATCAAAAGCAAAATCGATGGGCATTAGAGATGCAGTAACATTTGGACCCTATCTAATTGTTAATGGTGAATCTTCTAAAGTTTCTGGAAATGGAGGATGGGGAACAGCACCACGTACAGCTATAGGACAAAGAAAAGATGGTATTGTATTATTTTTAGTGTTAGATGGAAGAAGAATTACAAAACCAGGAGCAAGCATAAATGATTTAATAGAAATTATGGAAAACTATGGAGCAATAAATGCAACAAATTTAGATGGTGGAACATCAAGTGCAATGACATTAAACCATAAAATAATAAATGATCCAATTGATGCAAGTGGCAATCGCAGAACTAGACATATTTCAACAGCATTTATATTAACAAAATAAAATTAGAAAAGGTTATAGGAAATCCATAAAAACCTAAATAAAAATAAAAGGAAAAATACAATGGGAATAATAATTGCGATAGACGGTCCAGCTGGAAGTGGAAAAGGAACAATAACTAAATTAGTTGCAGAAAGATTAGGTCTAATATATATAGATACAGGTGCAATGTATAGATGTGTTGCATTAGACTGTTTAAATAAAGATATAAAACCAGATGATATACAAGAAATAGCATATGTTTTAAAAAATATAGATATAAAACTATTAAAAGAAAATGGTGAGCAAAAAGTTATATTAAATAATAAAGATGTAACTAAAGAAATCAGAGAAGAAAAAATAGATAAAGTAGTTGCAAAATATGCTGCTATTAAAATTGTAAGAGATAAAATGACACCTATACAACAGAAAATGGGAGATAATAATAACATAATAATGGAAGGAAGAGATATAGGAACAGTTGTATTTCCAAATGCAGATGTAAAAATATTTTTAGACTGTTCAATCGAAGAAAGAGCGAAGAGAAGATATAGGCAAAATATAGAAAGCGGAATAAATACACCATATGAGGAAGTATTGAATGGATTGATAGAAAGAAATAAATTAGAGACAGAACGCGAAATTGCTCCATTTGTAAAAGCAGAAGATGCAATTTTATTAGATTCATCTAATTTAAACATAGAAGAAGAAACACAAAAAGTTATAGAAATAATAAAAGAAACATTAAAAATAAAAGGAAAAAATATATGTTAAAAGATGAAATAAGAGAAAATTTATATCAATTGCAGGATTTAAAATATAAAGAATTTCACAGTTCACTATGTCCAAATGTTGATAATATAATAGGAGTGCAAATTCCAAAATTAAGAAAAATAGCAACACAAATATCAAAACAAAATTTTAAAGAATATTTACAACTTGAAGATATAACTTTTTATGAAGAAAAAGTTATACAAGGATTATTAATCGGAAAAGCTAAACTTACTATTGAAGAAACTAAAGAATATTTAAAAAAATTTATCCCTAAAATAGATAATTGGGCAGTATGTGATGTTACATGCTCTAATCTAAAGATTACAAAAAAATATCAAAAAGAAATGTGGAAATTTTTAGAACAATATATAAATTCAAAAAACGAATTTGAAATACGATTTGTAATAGTAATGTATTTAGATTATTATTTAAATGAACAATATATAGATAAAGTATTAAAAAATATAGATAAGATTCAAAGTAATAAGTATTATGTACAAATGGCAATTGCATGGCTCTTATCATGTGCATATATTTATCAAAAAGAAAAAACACTTAAATATTTAGAACATAATAAATTAGATGACTTTACTTATAACAAAGCACTTCAAAAAATAATAGAATCGTATAGAGTTACTAAAGAGGAAAAAGAAATTATAAAAAACATGAAAAGAAAAAATAAGAAACAAACTATTATTAAATAAAATTTTGTTAATAGTTTGTTTTTAGAATTTAGAAAAGGACAGAAAATGAATAAAAAAAGTAAATTAGCATTAGTAACAGGTGCATCTTCTGGAATAGGAAGAGACATAGCACGCGAACTTGCACAGAAAAATTATAATTTAATATTAGTAGCGAGAGATTATCAAAAGTTAGAAGAACTAAAAAAACAATTGAAAGCCCAAATAACAATAATTCAAATGGATTTAAGTAATAATGAAAATTGTAAAAAATTACATGAAGAAGTAAAAAATAAATTTGGAAATATAGATATATTAGTAAATAATGCTGGTTTTGGCGAATTTGGTTTTTTTACTGAAACTAATTTAGAAAAAGAAATAAATTTAATAAATACAAATATAATAGCTGTGCATATTTTGACCAAATTATTTTTAAAAGATATGCAACAACAAAATTATGGCAATATCCTTAATGTTTCTTCAATTTCAGGATTTTTACCAGGACCGCTTATGGCAGCTTATTATTCTTCAAAATCTTATGTATTACGATTATCTCAATCTGTAAGAGAGGAATTAAAAAAACAAAATTCAAAAGTAAAAATAAGTGTTTTATGCCCAGGACCAGTAAGAACAAATTTTAACAATGTAGCTGGAGTAAAATTTTCATTACATTCGTTAACAAGTGAGTATGTAGCCAGATATACGGTAGATAAAATGTTAAAAAATAAATTTTTAATAATACCAGGAATAACAATAAAAATAACAGCATTTGCTTCAAAAATTATACCAAGTTCAATTTTAAGCAAATTTGTATATATTTCTCAAAAAAGAAAAAAAGAATGAAACATAATCTCCAAAATAAAGCATACAATTAAGTATCTTTATTTTGGAGGTTTTTATATGTTTATTGTGTTAAATAAAGAAAAAATGTTAGCATATATAGTATCTATATTAACAGTAATAATTTTATTTGGAATAGCAAATTTGTCATTTATAAATAAAGATATAATTGAAACATCTTCAAATGTTGAGACATCATTACCAATTTACAATGTTGATACAGAAGAGAAAAAAGTAGCATTTACAATAAATTGTGCTTGGTCTGCTGATGATATAGAAGATATTCTAGAAACATTAAAAAATAATGAAGTAAAAATAACATTTTTTATGGTAGGAGATTGGGTAGACAAAAATCAAGAAGCTGTAAAGAAAATATATGAAGCAGGTCATGAAATAGGTAACCATAGTAATACACATCCACATGTAAATAATTTGACATATGAAGAAAATCTAGAAGAAATTGAAAAATGCTCACAAAAAATAGAGCAAATAACAGGACAAAAGCCAACACTATATAGAGCACCATATGGAGAATATAATAATACTGTAATAAAAGCAGGTTTTGAAAACGGATATTTTTGCATACAATGGAATAAAGATACATTAGATTATCAAGCATTAACAGGGGAGCAAATGTGGAAAAGAATTGGAGAAAATTTGCAAAATGGGGATATAATATTAAGTCATAATGGTACAGCACACACATCAGATAGCCTAGATATGTTATTAAAAAATATAAAAGAAAAAGGATATCAAGTAGTAAAAGTTTCAGAATTAATTTACAAAGACAATTTTGAAATTGATAGCAAAGGAACACAAAAAAGCAAATAAGTAAATAATAAATGAGTATAAAATGTAAAATGTAGGAAAGAATAATCCTAAAAGCAAAAAGGTGGTAAAAATGTCTTTTATAGGAATAATATCTAGTGAAAAACAAACACAACAAATAAAAAAAGAAATAGGAAATCAATTAAAAGATTTAAAAGTAGAAATAATATGTATAAATTCAAAAAGTATCGAAAACATAAAAAATATTAAATTTGAAACAATAATTATATATGATAATTTAGAAAAATTAAAACAACAAGAAACATATATAAAAGAAATTATATTAAATAGTAAATATTTAGTATTGAATGCAGATGCAAATATAAATAGCCAAATACTAAAAAATATAAATGTAAAAACAATAACTTATGGATTAAATCAAAAAGCCACAATAACAGCATCAAGTATAGGAGAGAATGAAATAATAATATGTATACAAAGAGCATTCAAAAATTTATATAATAAAGTGATAGAACAACAAGAAATAAGAGCTAATTTAGAAAATAATAATATAAAGAATATATATGATGCTTTAATAAAAGTAATTATCATAAACATATACAAAAAATAACCATAATTTAAAAAAAATTGAACAAAACATTGAAAAAATCCATTAAATAGCAATTTTTTTAGAAAAAATTAACTTTTTATGTAGACAAAACCAAAAAAATGAGTTATAATAAGAAAGTAGAAAATTTTAGAAAAAGACTTTATAAATATACACAAGAATATAAAATTAAGGGAGGAAAATAAATTGGATACAAATTATTTAGAAAACAACTATTTAACATTAGTTGGGAAAGTAACTGGAGAAAAAAAATTCAGTCATGAAATTTATGGAGAAAGGTTTTATACATTTAACTTATCAATACCACGTTTAAGTGAAAATTCAGACATAATACCAATAACAACATCAGAAAGATTAATAAATGATAGCATGTTATTGGAAGGAAACAAATTACTTATAAAAGGTCAATTTAGATCTTACAATAGTTATGAAAATGAAAAAAACAAATTAGTTCTAACAGTATTTGCAAAAGACATTCAAGAAATAAAACCAGATGATACATCTGAAGAAAATGAAATTGTAAAAAAAGAAATGACAACAAATGAAGTTGTATTAGTAGGATTTGTATGTAAAAAGCCTGTTTATAGACAAACACCATTTGGAAGAGAAATAGCAGATTTATTATTAGCAGTAAATAGAGCATATAATAAATCAGATTATATACCTACAATTGCATGGGGAAGAAATGCAAGATTTTGCCAAGAATTAGAAGTTGGAACACAAGTAAAAGTTATAGGACGAATTCAATCTAGAATGTATGAGAAAAAGCATGAAGATGGAACAGTAGAACAAAAGATAGCTTATGAAGTTTCAATTTGTAGTTTAGAGTTAATAGAACAAGTAGGACATAAAAAAGAAAATGACGAACACACAGTTCAAGAAGAAGAAACTACAAATCAAGAAACAGCATAAAATTACTAAAAGAAAAAAAGTAAGGTACTATGTAAGAATAATATTCATAACTCTTATATAGTATCTTGCTTTTTTTCGTATATTACTAGTAACTTAATTAAAGCTATGATATAATCAAAAACATAATTATCAAAAAACAGGTAAATATTGAAAAATTTTTGATTTAAGAAGGGAATGATATCAAAATATGCAAAATAAATTAAATAATAAATTAGTAAATTCAATATTAATAGCTTTAATAATAATATTTTGTTTCTCAATATCACCAATTACAATGCAAAATGACACTTATTATACTATTGCTATTGGAAAACACATATTAGAAAATGGTATAGATATGTTAGATCCATTTTCATGGCATGAAGGTTTGCCTTACACATATCCACATTGGGGATATGATTTAGGAACATATATAGTATATTCAATAGGACAAGCGGTATCTGGGGTAGAAGGGGCATACTTTGCAATCTATATAATGACAGGCATATTAGCAGTAACATTAGGAATAACAGTATATCAAGTAAATAAAAAACTAGTAGGAAATAAATTATTATCATTTGTAATAACAATAGCAGCAATCTATATAATAAGAGGGTATATAGCAGCAAGAGCTCAACTCGTTACATTTATATTATTTGTACTTGAAATATATTTTATAGAGCAATTATTAAAAAAGCCTAAAAAAAGATATTTTGTATTATTAATAATAATACCAATTTTAATAGCTAATTTGCATTTAGCTGTTTGGTGGTTTTACTTTATATTATATATACCATATATAGCTGAATATCTTTTAGCAAAATTCTCACAAAAGCATGATATAACAATATTAAATAGAATTCAAGTTTATGAAAATAAAAATGTAAAATGGTTAATTGTAATAATGATAATATGTTTATTTACAGGACTACTAACGCCATTAGGTACAACACCATATACTTATTTAATAAATACAATGCTAGGTGATACAACATCAAATATAAATGAACACTTACCAATGAGGATGATTGAGCATATAGCAATTTTAGCAACATTATCTATAATTTTAATAGGACTTATATGTTCTAAACAAAAAATAAAATTAAGAGATGCATTTATGCTTGGAGGACTTATTCTTTTGATGTTTTATTCAAGAAGACAACTTACAATGTTTGTTTTAATTGGAAGCATTATAGTAAATAAAATATTTGTAAACATATTAGACGAATATAAGGAAAATGGAATACACATATTAGAAGATATTCTCTTTGGAAAATTTGGAATAGCTATGATTTCATTACTTATAGTTATATTAAGTGTATACTTTATATATGAAAAAAGAAATGACACATTTGTAAGCGAATCTACTTATCCAGTACAAGCAAGTGAATGGATTTTAAACAATCTAGATTTAGAAAAAATTAAATTATTTAATGAATATAATTATGGTAGTTATTTGTTATATAGAGGAATACCAGTATTTATAGATTCAAGAGCAGATTTATATGCACCAGAATTTAATTCGCCAACTGGAAAAGTAGAAGATGGACAAAACATTTTTATGGACTTTATAAATGCTTCAAATTTAAATATATTTTATGAAGACATTTTTGAAAAATATGACATAACACATATAATTTTATATAGAAATTCAAAAATGAATTTAATGATTTGTAATACAAATGATGGAAAATATGATGCTTTATATGAAGATAATTATTTCGTAATTTATGAAATTATGAAATAAAAGAAGGGAAAACTATGAAAGAATATATAGTAGAACAAATAGATAAAGGTAAAAGAGTAGATGCATACATTTCAAGTAAAAATGATGAAATTTCAAGAACGACTATACAAAGGCTTATAGATGAAGGTAATATATTAGTGAACAAGCAGAAAACAAAAGCATCTTATAAAGTGCAAGAAAAAGATATTATAGAAATAATGGAAATAAAGCCAAAAGAAATAAAGCTAGAAGCTCAAGATATCCCATTAGAAGTTATATATGAAGATAAAGATATAATAGTAATTAACAAACCAAAAGGTTTAGTAGTCCATCCAGCAGTAGGAAATCCTGATGGAACATTAGTAAATGCAATTATGGCATTATGTAAAGACTCACTTTCAGGAATAGGAGGAGAAATAAGACCTGGAATAGTGCATAGGTTAGATAAAGATACATCAGGAGTATTGATAGTAGCAAAAAATGATTTTGCACATATCAATTTAAGTGAGCAGATAAAAAATCGTGAGGTTGAAAAGACGTATATAACTCTTGTTAGAGGAATAGTAAAAGAAAATGAAGCAACAATAAATATGCCAATTGGAAGAAGTGAAAAAGACAGAAAAAAGATGGCAGTAACAAAAAACGGAAAAAATGCAATTACACATTTCAAAGTTTTAAAAAGATATAAAAACTATACATTATTAGAAGTAAAGATTGAAACTGGGAGAACTCATCAAATCAGGGTACATTTATCCTATATAGGATATCCAATAGTTGGAGACTATACATATTCTAATGGAAAAAATGATTTTAATGTAAAAGGTCAAATGTTACATGCAAAAACAATAAAATTTAAACATCCTAAAACAGGAAAAATAATTAAATTAGAAGCAAAATTGCCAGATTATTTTAAAGATATAATATATACATTAGATAACGAAACTACATAAGATTATGCTTTATATAAAGAAGAAAAACAATCCGGCAAGTAACTTGCCGGAAAATCTATATAAAGCCTTTTACATAAAAGTAAAAGGAATTACTATATAATATGAAAAAAATACATAAATAGTACTAAATAAATAAGAAAAGAGGACAAAAATTGGAAAAGATTAGAATACAAAAATATATGGCTGAATGTGGAATAGCCTCTAGAAGAAAATGTGAGGAATATATATCACAGGGAAAAATAAAATTAAATGGTAAAATAGTAAAAGAATTAGGGATAAAAATTGATCCATCTAAAGATGAAATAGAATTTGACGGAAAAACAATAAAAAGAGAAAAGAAGCGAATATATATACTCCTTAACAAACCAATAGATTATGTAACAACAACAAAAGACCAATTTGATAGAAAGAATGTATTAGATTTAGTAAGAGTAAAGGAAAGAATAGTTCCAGTTGGAAGATTAGATATGTATACATCAGGAGCATTAATTCTTACAAATGATGGAGAATTTATATATAAGGTAACCCATCCAAAACATGAAATAAATAAAACATATACAGTAACATTAAAAGGAATAATAACAAATGAAGATGTAAAAAAACTACAAAAAGGTGTTGATATAGGAGAATATATAACAAAACCAGCAAAAGTAAAAATATTACAAACCAACAAAGAAAAACAAACATCAAGATTAGAGATTATAATACATGAAGGTAAGAATAGACAGATAAGGAGAATGTGTGAATCAATAGGAAAAAAAGTATTAGCTTTACATAGAACCAAAATTGGAGAAATTTCTGTAAAGGATATGAAAATTGGAAAATGGAGATATTTAACAAATGATGAAATAAAGGCATTAATGAAAACTAACATATAAATATTATATAAAATGCAATTAATATCTTGATAAATTAAATGAATAACTATATAATAAATGTATAACAAAAGAAAAGGAGATAACAGATGAAAAAGCTTTATATTACAGAAGATATTAATATGCATGAAGGACAAATATTAAATGGAACTGTAAAAAACATACAGCCATATGGAGCATTTATAAAACTTGAAAATGGAATAACAGGTTTAGCATATATAGAAGATTTGTCGGTAGCAAGAATAAAAACACCAGAGGAAAGGTTGAAAATTGGACAAAATGTAAAAATCATGATAAAATCAATAGATAGAAAGCTAAATAGAGTAATGCTGTCATATAAAGCAGTTTTAGGAACATGGGAAGAAAATGCTCAAAAATTTCATGAAGGTACATATGCTAAAGGGATAGTTAGAGAAACTGAAAAAAATAAAAATGGTATTTTTATAGAATTAACACCCAATCTAGTTGGAATGGCAGAATATATAGATGATTTGCAATATGGACAAGAAGTAAATGTATATATAAAAAAAATTGTACCAGAAAAGAAAAAAATAAAATTATTAATAGAAAAGAATAGAAAGGATGATTAACATGGTTGAAGATAACCAAATTAAAGCAGAAACATCACCTTTTGCAATCAGAAAAGGTGAAATAAAAGTATTTGATGGGAAAGATGGATATGTATCAATGAATCAAATTGTACATAAAATCAATATTGGACATATAACAGATATTCATTTCGCAATACTAGAATTAGTTAATGAATTTGAATTTATAACTTCAAGGCAATTATATCAAATGCTTGAAATAAAGGAAATTGATCCTAAATCACAAGACAAATTAAATAATAAGCTTGAACAACTTGTAAAATCAAAAATACTAACTAGATATTATTTTAATTCAGATGAAGGAAAGGGAATTTATAGAATATATTCTCTAGAAAAAATGGGCAAATACCTACTTGAAACAAAAGAAATTGAATGTAAATGGCAACCGTCTGACAATACAAAACCAGTAGCAATGATAAAGAAAAGATTAGCAGGAAATCAAATTATTATTGCTTATTTAAGAAAGGTAAAAGCATTTGATAGTTATGTTGTAAAACCAACATTTAAGACAAAACTAACTGGAAAAACATTTAAGGCTGCTGGAGGAGCAGTTAAATTAACCAAAAATGGAAAATCTATTCAATTTGTATTTGAAGTAATAAGAAGAGAAAAAGACTGGGAGAAAAAGTTAGTAGATAAGATGAAAATGTATAAAGAATTCTATGAAAATTTTGAACCAGGAGATTCAGGATATTCTCAAATGCCACAATTAATATTAGTATGTGAAGATGATAGACATACAGTAGAAGTTTACAAAGAGATTGTAAAAAATAGTTTAGAGATATCTAATATAAAATTATATTTTACTACTGACTTGAGACAAAATAACGAAACATTAACAAATACATTGTTACAATTCAAATTAGATGAGAATACTAATAAATATAAGGTAGAAAATATAGAACTTAAATTATTGGGAATGTAATAATACATTCCTTTTAATATAATAAACTTGCTAATAAATTTACAATGTGATATTATAATTTGTAGTAAAAAGTAAATAATAATCAAAGATGAAAATAACTATTAAAGGAGGAAAATCAATGGATTTCAAGCAATGGGAAGGTTTTAATAAAGGAGATTGGACAGAAGAAATAAATGTAAGAGACTTTATACAAAAAAATTATACACCATATGAAGGAGATTCTTCATTTTTAAAAGGAATAACAGAAAAAACAAAAAAATTATGGGAAAAAGTATTAGAATTATATAAAAAAGAAAAAGAATCAGAAGGTGGAGTCTTAGACATTGATACAAAAACAATATCAACAGTATCAAGTCATGAAGCAGGGTATATTGATAGAGAGTTAGAAGAAATAGTAGGATTGCAAACAGATGAACCATTAAAAAGAGCAATTATGCCATTTGGAGGAATAAAAATTGTAGAAAAATCATGTGAAGCATATGGAAGAAAAGTTGATGAAGAAGTAGAAAAAATCTTTACAACAGGAATACGTAAAACTCATAATGATGGAGTATTTAGTGTGTATACACCAGATATAAGAGCTGCTAGAAGTTCACATCTAATTACAGGTTTACCAGATGGATATGGTAGAGGAAGAATAATAGGAGATTATAGAAGAGTAGCACTTTATGGAGTTGATTATTTAATAGAAGAAAAAAAACAAGAATTAGATGTATTGAATGTAGATAATTTTACAGAAAATATTATACAACAAAGAGAAGAAATATTTGAGCAAATATCTGCATTAAATGCATTAAAAACAATGGCTAGTAAATATGGCTTTGATATATCAAAACCTGCAAAAGATTCCAAAGAAGCAGTTCAATGGTTGTATTTTGGATATTTAGGAGCAATAAAAGACCAAAATGGAGCTGCAATGAGTCTAGGAAGAACTTCAACATTTTTAGATATATATTTTGAAAGAGACTTAAAAAATAAAACAATAACAGAAGAGCAAATACAAGAGTTAATGGATCACTTTGTAATGAAGTTAAGATTAGTAAGATTTTTACGTACACCTGAATATAATGAGTTATTTAGTGGTGATCCAATTTGGGTAACAGAAAGTATTGGTGGAATGGGAATTGATGGTAGAACATTAGTTACTAAAAACTCATTTAGAATACTTCACACTTTAGAAAATTTAGGTCCAGCACCAGAGCCAAATTTAACAGTTCTTTGGTCAACAAGATTACCTCAAGAATTCAAACAATATGCAACTAATATATCTATAAAAACCTCTTCAATACAATACGAAAATGATGATTTAATGAGAATAACATTAGGAGATGATTATGGAATAGCATGTTGCGTATCTCCTATGAAGATAGGAAAACAAATGCAATTCTTTGGAGCAAGAGCAAATTTAGCAAAAACACTTCTATATGCAATAAATGGAGGTAAAGATGAAATTTCAGGAAAACAAGTTGCTCCTATTTTTGAACCAGTTACAACAGAAATTTTAGAATATGATGATGTAATGGCAAAATTTGATCAAATGATGGATTATGTAGCAAAAGTATATATAAAAGCATTAAATGCTATTCACTATATGCATGATAAATATTCATATGAAGCAATAGAGATGGCATTGCATGATAGAGAAATAATTCGTACAATGGCATGTGGTATTGCAGGTTTATCAGTAGTAGCGGATTCGCTTTCAGCTATAAAATATGCTAAAGTTAGAGTAATAAGAAATGACAATGGTTTAGCAGTAGATTATAAAGTAGAAGGAGATTTTCCAAGGTATGGAAATGATGATGATAGAGTAGACAAAATTGCAGTAGAAATAGTAAAGAAATTTATGAATAAGTTAAGAAAATATCCAACCTATAGAAATTCAAAACACACATTATCAATACTAACAATAACATCAAATGTAGTATATGGAAAAGCAACAGGAAATACTCCTGATGGAAGAAGAGCTGGTGAACCATTTGGACCAGGAGCTAATCCATTACATGGAAGAGATGTGCAAGGAGCACTTGCTGTTATGAATACAATTGCAAAATTACCATTCAATGAAGCAGAAGATGGAATTTCATTTACATTTGCTATAACTCCAGGTACACTTGGAAAAGAAGAAAATGAAAGAATAAATAATTTAGTAAGTATGCTAGATGGTTATTTTTCCCAAGAAGCACATCATATAAATGTAAATGTTTTTGATAGAAAATTATTAGAGGATGCAATGGAACATCCAGAAAATTATCCTCAACTTACAATACGTGTTTCTGGTTATGCAGTAAACTTTACAAAATTAACAAAAGAACAACAACTTGATGTAATAAATAGAACAATACATGAAAGAATATAACAATACAGGTGAGCTACAAAATGGATGTAGCTCACCTGAAAAATAAGTTTATAGGTAAAACTTTAAAAACCTAAATAATTAATATATTAAGGATGTTATTATTGGAAGAACAAAAAGATTTAAAATATTATGGAAAAGTTCATTCTTTTGAAACTTTAGGAACAGTAGATGGACCAGGAATAAGATTCGTAATATTCTTACAAGGATGCAATTTAAAATGTAAATATTGTCATAATAGAGATACATGGGATATAAATGGTGGAGAATATAAGGAATTAGATGAAATATTTAGAAGAATTTTAAGATATAAAACCTATTTTAAAAGTTCTAATGGAGGAGTAACCGTTACAGGGGGAGAACCATTACTACAAGTTAAATTTTTAGTAGAACTATTTAAAAAATTAAAACAAGAAAAAATACACACATGTATAGATACATCAGGAATGGTAAAAATTAATGATGATATAAAAGAAGTATTAAAATTAACAGATTTAGTTTTATTAGATATAAAACATATAAATGATAAAAAATGCAAAGAATTAACGGGAGTATCAAATAAAAATGAATTAGAATTTGCAAGATATATAAGTGATAAAGGAATAAAAATGTGGATTAGACAAGTAATTATTCCTGGATTAACTGATAATGAAGAAGATATACGAGATTTACGCAAATTTATAGATACTTTAAAAACTGTAGAAAAAATTGAATTTTTACCATACCACACATCAGGAAAGTATAAATGGTTAGAATTAGGAAAACAATATGAGCTTGAGAATATAAGAGAAGCAAATAATCTAGACATAGAAAGAGTTAAAAAAATTTTTGAAAAATAAAACATGTAGTAATAAAAAATACTACATGCTTTATTTATTTATCATTATTTTCCATATTTTTTCCAAAACGTTTTATTTTCTTTGTTGTTGTTTTTTCGAATTCTTCGTCTCTGACTATAAAGCTCTTTATATGTTTATAATTTGGTAGTTTTGAGTTTACATTTTTAACAACATCAGAAATCATTTTAAAAATTTCCTCTTTAGTAGGAACACTTCCTTTTAAGGCTTCTGTAATAGCTTCAATATTAGGAAAAATTTGAGCATTAACATATGTTTCGTCATCATTATCCTTATGAATACCAGATACTAATGATTCAGAAATTAATGGATTATCATTCAAATAATATTCTACTTCTTCAGGATATATATTTTTACCATTTTTAGTTACAATAACACTTTTGCATCTTCCAGTTATATATAAATAACCATTTGAATCAATTCTACCTAAATCTCCTGTATGAAACCAACCATTAATTAATACTTTATTTGTATCTGTAGGATTATTATAATATCCTAGCATAACATTTGGACCTTTAACTATAATTTCTCCTACACCTTCATTATTAGGATTATCAATTTTATATTCTACATTTGGAATAGGAAGACCACAAGAATCACTTTTTGAAAAATAATCGGTATTCCCAGCAACTAAAGGAGAACATTCAGTTAATCCATATCCTTGTAAAGTACGTAAACCTAAATCATCAAATTCATCAATAATTGTAGGATTCATAGCAGCAGCACCAACAATAAATACACGAAGTCTTCCACCAAGAGAATTTTTTATTTTAGACTTTACTATACATTTCATATAAAAAGGTAAATCTTTAAAAGGGTTTTCATTTTGTTTTTTATATTTTTCAGGAACGCCACTATTTATACTTTTTATGATTTTTTTATGCATATTTTCTAAAAGTAGTGGAACACACAAGACAACAGTTGGATGATACTCAATAATATTATTTGTAATATATCGTAAACCATCACAAAATGCAATGCTAGCCCCTCCATATAGTGGAAGTAAAAAGCCAATGGTACATTCATATGTGTGATGAATTGGTAAAATTGATAGAAACAAATCACTTCTTTTTACTTTTACAATTCCATAAATTGATAATATATTTGAACATATATTTCTTTGTGATAGACATACACCTTTAGCATTTCCTGTAGTGCCTGATGTAAACAATAAAATTCGCATTTCATCAGGGTTAATATCTATTTTATTAAAAGAATCATTTCCAGATTTAACTAGAGAGTAACCTAAATTAAGTGATGAATCAAAGGAAACGAAATCATTTTTTGAATCGAAGCCTATAAACATCATATTAGTATTTGAAATAGAATTTTTTGAATTTAGTAAGCTTTCTAATATTTTATCATCTCCTAAAATAGCAGATGCTTCAGAAATATTTACAAAGTTGACTATATCATCGGCATGTAGTTCTTTATCAATAGGAACAACTATTCCGACAATAGATGCAGCTAGATATGATATTGCCCATTTATAACTATTTTTACCAGTTACACATATTCTTTTTCCAATAAGATCTTTAGAAATAAGAAAAGTACCAAGAGCATAAACATCATTTTTTAGCTGTTCATATGTTACAGTATAAATTTCTTTATTATCATTTTTTAATTTAAAGGCTACTCTATTCTTATATATAGTAGCTCCTCTATCTAAAAGTTGCTTAAAATTAGTAACTTCTTCTGTTTTATGATATTTCTTTTTAAGAATTTCATAGACAGGTAAGTTTGATTTCATTGTAAATTCCCCCTACAATATTAAAAAATTTCATAAAATATAAAGTTCGATTTAGCTTCGTATATATAATTACCATCAGATATTGATTTATTTTCATTATAAAGTGGTATTTCAAAATATACTGGACATTTAAATTTTTCATTTAAATTATTTATAATAAAAACATTAAAACTAATAGCACAATTAAGACTTGAAATTGGAATGTTGCAAGTTTTTAAAAGTGTTCCGTTGTATGTTAGACTTTCAGTATTTAATATAGTATATTCACTTATAACATTAGAGTTAATATAACTAAGAGTAATAGGATTCGAACAGTTATTATATAGTGAATAAGAAGAATAATCAATTGTGTCGGAATCTGAAATATCAAATTTAACAGTATTATTTATATTAGAATTAGTATCTGCAATTTTATTTTCCACTAAAAAATTGCCAGTAGCAAAACTGTCAAGATTTTGATAATATAATGCAGGTTCTCCTAAAGATGGAGTCCTAACAAAAGATATATCTTCTATATAAGCTTCTTTCAAAGTATTTCGAGCACTATAATTTATATTATCAGAATTATTATTTATAAATAATGCGATATCAGTATATTGATATAAATTTTGTAAAGTTATACTGGAATTTGAATTTACTTTAGAATTAGCATTACAGCTACTAAAAAATGTTATTTTATCAATTGAAAAAACATTATTATTGGTTTTACTTATTTGAGATAAAAGTGAATTTTCAAAACTTATTTTATTAAAAAAAGCAGAATATATAAAATCTACTACTACTATTAAAACAATAATTATAATTAAAAATAATATAGTTTTAATTATTTGCTTTTTAGACATCTAAACCTCCAATATAACGAAATACTAATATAATATATTATAAAAATAAAATTAAATCAAGTAGTTTTCAAAAACACATGATGAAATTTTAGAAAACCACAAAAATATATGATGTATTCTAAGAAAGTTTAGTAAAGTAAGAGATAAACACAATTTCTTAAAAATAAAATTTAATTTTCTATTGAATCAAAAACAAAAAACAAGTATAATAAATAAAGTACAAAAGTTAAGAAAGAGAGGAAACAAAAATGGCAACAGCTAAAGGAAAAAGTGGATGGATTTTAATTGTATTCATATTGTCTGGACTAGTAGTAGGAGGATTATTAGGAGAAATAGCTTCAAGCATAGATTTTTTATGGTGGCTAGGATACTCTCAAACATTTGGACTTCCTACTCCATTAGAATTAGACTTAAATATAATACAACTAACATTTTCAATTATATTTAAAATTAACATAGCAAGTATTATGGGAATGGTAGCGGGTATATTTATTTATAAAAAAATATAAGTGAGACCATACAAAAGTCTCACTTTTAAACACTATCCAAAAGTGAAGGGAAAGAGACATGATTTTTAGAATAATTTATGGTAAAGTAGGGACAGGAAAAAGTACATATTGTTTGTCACAAGCATGTAAAAATTTACAAAAAAATAATGTAGTAATAATAACACCTGAACAATTTTCATTTATTACTGAAACAAGACTTATGCAAAGTGTATACGAAAGCTCAAAATCAAGAGCTGTATTAAATGCTGAAGTTATAACATTTAACAGGATGGCATATAGAGTATTAAATGATATTTTTGGAACTAGCAGAACAAAAAATAATTTATCAAAATGTGGAAAAGCTATGTTAATATATAATGTATTAGATAAGCAAAAAAACAACTTAAAATTTTTAGGGAAAAATTGTGAAAACGTAGCTTTAAGTTTAGCAACCATAAATGAATTAAAACAACATGAGATAAATTTAGATAATATACAACAAGAAATAAACAATATAGAAAACAAACATTTAAAAGCAAAATTAGAAGATATAAATATAATATACAAAGAATTTGAAAAACATATAAAAGATAAATATATAGATGAAACAGATTTACTTACATTACTTGCTGAAAATGTAGACAAAACAGACATGTTTAAAGATACTATATTTTATATAGATGAATTTTCAGGCTTTACAAAGCAAGAATATAGTGTAATAAAAAAATTAATAAAAATTGGAAAAGAGGTAAATATAACTATTTGTTCAGACAGTTTATTTACATCATTTAAACCAGACACTGATATCTATTATTCAAATAAGCGAACAATAGCAAAATTATTCAAAATTGCAGAAGAATTAAATATAAAAATTGGAGAAATAGAATTAAAAGACACATACAGATTTAAAAATCAAGAATTAAAATTTTTACAGGAAAATTTATATACAAACTATTTAAAAAACATGAGCTTAAAATCCACAAAATATGAAGAAAATGTGGAAAATATACATTTATTTTTAGCAAAAAATCAATATACAGAAATAGAAAATGTTGCTAAAAGCATTACTAAACTTGTAAGAGATGAAAAATACAAATATAAAGATATATCTATAATAACAAAAGATATAAATATATATTCTAGTCTGGTAAGAGCTATATTTTCGAAATATAACATACCAGTATTCATAGATGAAAAAAGAGAATTAAATCAAAATGTGATAATACAATACGTATTATCAATACTCGAAATCTTTAGTAGAAATTGGTCATATGAATCTATGTTTAATTATATAAAAACAGGATTTTTATCTGTAGAAATAGATGATATATTCAAACTAGAAAATTATGCAATAAAGTGGGGAATAAAACAAAACAAATGGAAAAATGATTTTAATTTCAAAACTGAAGAAAATCAGGAAGAAATTCAAAGATTAAATGAAATTAGAAAACAGATAGTAGAACCTTTAGCTAAATTAAAACAAAGGATAGATGAAAATAAAACTGCAAGTGGAATATCGGAAAATTTATATAATTTTTTAATAGAGCAAAGAATAGAAGAGAAAATTTTACAAAAAATTAATAAACTAGAAGAACAAGGATTTATAGATTTAGCAAATGAATATACCAATAGCTATAAAGTATTAATTGAAATATTAGATGAAATAAATGTAATATTTACAGAAGATAAAATCACAGTTGAAAAATATATACAAATTTTAAAAGTAGGGTTACAAAATAGTGGTCTTGGTAAAATACCAGGAACACAAGATCAAGTAATGTTAGCAAATGTTGACAGATCAAGAACTCACAAAGCAAAAATTGTATTTATAATAGGTGTAAACGATGGAATATTCCCAAGTGTAAATAAAAATGAGGGGTTTTTAGATGATGCAGATAGAGAAATATTAAAACAAGATGGTATAGAATTGGCAAAAGGAACTATAGAATCACTATATGAAGATAATTTTAATATTTATAAAGCATTTACAACAGCAGAACAAAAATTATATATATCATATATATCATCTAATACAGAAGGAAATGCACAAAGACCATCTATATTAATTTCAAAAATAAAAAAAATATTTCCAAAATTATATGAAGAAAGTGATATAATAAATAAAAAGCAAGAAATTTTAACACCAGAAACAACATATGAAGAATTAATAGAAAATATAAACTCTTTAAAAGAAGGCAAAGAAATAGAAGATAAATGGTATCATATATATAAATATTATAGAAACAATCAAATTTGGGATAAAAAATTAAAACTTAATTTAGAAGGACTAAGATACACAAATTTACCACAAAATATAGATCAAAAAAATATACAAAAATTATATGGGAATACATTAACAACAAGTATTTCTAAATTAGAAACATATAGAAAATGTGCATTCTCATATTATTTAAAATATGGCTTAAAATTAAAACCAAAACAAGAGCTTAAAATTCAAAGCATAAATACAGGTACATTTATGCATGAAGTAATTGATGAATTTTTTGAAACCATAAAAGCAAAGGGAAAAACCTTACAAGATTTTATAGATTATGAGCCACAAATTATTAACGAAAACGAAAGTGATAGAATAATAAATTATACTGAATCTGAAGATAATAATATAGAATTAAAACAAATAATAGACAAAATTATAGAAGGAAAATTAAAACAAAATAAAAATTACATATTTACGTATAATAATAAATATAACATTTTAGTGGAAAGATTAAAAAGAATAATTTTAAAAGCATTAAAATATATAATACAAACACTAGTACAGAGCGAATTTGAAACATTAGGAACAGAAATTGAATTTGCTAAAGATGGAAAATATAGACCAATTACAATAAATTTAGAAAATGGCAAAAAAGTTCAAATAACAGGAAAAATAGATAGAATAGATATTGCAAAAAACGAAGATGGAAAATACTTAAGAATAATAGATTACAAATCTTCAGCAAAAGATATAGATTTAAATGAGGTATATGCCGGTTTACAAATACAATTGTTAACTTATATGGATGCAATTTGTAAAGAAGAAGACTTAATACCAGCTGGAATCTTATATTTCTCTTTATTAGAGCAAACAATAAAAGCAGAAAGAAGATTAAATAAAGAAGAGATAGAAGAGAAAATAAAAGAAAATTTCAGAATGAAAGGGTTAATTTTAGCAGATGTAAAAGTAGTAAAGATGCATGACAAAAACTTGACACAAGGAGCATCAAAATTAGTACCAGCATATATTGATAAATCAGGAAATTTAAGTATAAAAAAAACCAAAGGAATTACAAAAGAGCAATTTGAAATTTTGCAAAAATATATTTACAAAACTATAAAAGAAATAAGCACAGAAATTTTAAATGGAAATATAGAATTAAATCCATATAATAAAGATGGAAATACTCCTTGCAAATATTGTGAATATAAACAAATATGTAATTTTAATACTAGTTTATATAAAAACGAATACAATTACATACCTAAAAAATCAAAAGAAGAGGTTATTAGTGATATGAAAGGAAAATGTTAATGACAGATTTAACAAATAAAAATGTTATACATGTAAAAAAATGTGGTATTGAATATTTACAATTTAGAAGACTATTAGAATATAAAGATAGAGTTTTACATGCATATTCGCTAGGAATAGAAAAAAGCTATAGAGTAGCTAAAGAAGAAAAAAGAAATTTAGTTGAAGAAGCAAAAAAAACACAACAAAATTATAAGACATTTTGTCAAGAAATAGGTGTTAATTATAATAGCTTAATATATAGCAATCAATTTCATACAGACAATATAGAATGCATATATGAAAGAACAAATTTTAATAAGATAGAAGTAGATGGACTCTGCACAAACATAAAAAATTTGCCACTATCAACTATAAATGCAGATTGCATATTATTTTTATTTTATGATCCTAAAAAAAATGTTATAGCGAATATTCACTCTGGTTGGAAAGGAACAATACAAAGAATCTCAACAAAAGCAATTATAAAAATGGAAAAAGAATATGGATGTAATCCAAAAGATATAATTTGTTGCATAAGTCCATCAATTAGAAAATGTCATTTTGAAGTAAGAAAAGAAGTAAAAGATTTATTTAATAGAGAATTTATAGATATAGGAAATTTACAAGAGATAATAGAAGAAAAAACACCAAATGAAAAATGGAATATAGATACAGTGCTATTAAACAAAATAATTTTAACAAAAGCTGGGCTAGAGGAATCAAATATTATAGATTCAGGTATATGTACTGTATGTAATAAAGATATAATACATTCATATAGAATAGAAAAACAAGGGTATGGAGTAGAAACTGCAATAATTGGATTAATTTAATAAAACAAAAAAGAAAAGGATAAAATAACAATGCTAAAAAAAGTAAAAGAAGTATTTAGTGATTATAAAACTAAAAGTAATATACAAAATGCGTTTATAGAAAAAATGAATTTAATAAAAAAAATTAATACTTTAGAAATTGTATTGCAATCGGAAGAATATTTAGAAATAAAGGAAATTTGGTATTTTGAGAGCTTTTTAATCGAAAGATTTCAATTTGCACATGTTGATACAATAATTAAATATTCAGATAATGTAGAAATAAAATGTATTGAAAAAGAATGGAAAAATCTAATTTGTTATATGACGCATAAATATCCATTAATGAAACCAATGTTATTATTAAAAAGTTTAATAGAAATAGAAGAATCAAATATAAATGTATGTATGCATATTAAAGGTGCAGATTTTCTAAAAGCTAGAAAATTAGATAAAGAATTAGAAAAAGTAATAAAAAATATATTTGGAAAAACATATAAAATAAATTTATATGAAAATATATCTCAAGAAGAGGTAAACGAAATTCAAAAGCAAAATCAAGAAATACTAAATGAAGCTGTAGAATCTGCAAAAATATCATCAAAAATGTATGAAGAAAATATATACAAAGAAATCACAAATCATACACAAAGTATTACAGAAGCATCAGATCATAATAAAGAGATTTTACAACAGTCCCAAAACGAAATAGAAGCAGAAACTTCAATTGAAGAACAAAATGAAATTTATATAATAGGTAAACCTTCGAAAACAAAAGAGAAATTAGTAGAAATAAAACAAATAAATTCTGAAAGTGGAAGAATTGCAATAGAAGGAAAAATTATAACATGTGAATGTAAAGAAACAAAAACAGGAAAGGGAATGATAGTATTTGAACTTTTCGATGGAACAGGTTTAATTACATGTAAATCATTTGCAAAAGATGCAAATGAAGGAGCAGATATAATACAAAAGATAAAACAAGCAAAAGCAATAAAAGTAATAGGAAAAGCAGGACTAGATACATATGTAGGAGATGTAACAATAATTACAAACATTATAATAGCAACTCAAAAGGAAATAGCAGATATGCCAGAAGAATCAGATGAAAATACTCCACTTATTTTAGGTAAAAAAATGGATATACAAGAGCCATTAATAAAAATAAAAGATTTAAATATAGACGATGGAAATATTTCATTAGATGGTGAAATCATCCATATGGAAGATAAAGAATTGAAATCAGGAAAAACATTATTAAGCTTTGACTTATATGATGGAACCAGTACATTAACATGCAAAGCATTTCTAGAAAAAAATAGTGCAAAAAAGATAATTGGAAGAATGAAAAAAGTAAAAGGAGTAAAAATTGCAGGAACTGTGCAAATGGATACATTTTCAAGTGAAATTACTGTAATGGCAAATACAATAATAGAAAGTAATGGAGTAAAAAAGTCAAAAAGGCAAGATTTATCAGAAACAAAAAGAGTAGAATTGCATATGCATACACAAATGAGCCAAATGGATGCAATAACATCAGCAACAGATCTAATAAAAAGAGCAATGAGTTGGGGTATGAAATCAATTGCAATAACAGATCATGGAGTTGTGCAAGCATTTCCAGAAGCACATAAATTATTAGGAAGAGAAAACCCAGATATGAAGGTAATCTATGGCGTAGAAGCATATTTAGCACCTGATAGAGAATCATCAGTTACAAATGCAAAAGGACAAGCAATAGACACTACTTATTGTGTTTTAGATTTAGAAACAACTGGATTTTCACCAAGAACTGAAAAGATAACAGAAATTGGAATAATGAAAATAAAAGGAGGAGAAGTTTTAGAAAAATTTAGTGAATTTGTAAACCCAGAAAAGCCAATTCCTCAAAGAGTTGTAGAAGTTACAAATATAACAGATGATATGGTCAAAGATGCTGAAACTATAGAAAAAATATTTCCAAAAGTTTTAGAATTTATAAAAGGAACTGTATTAGTAGCACATAATGCAAAATTTGATATAGGTTTTCTAAAATATATAGCAAAACAATTAGGATATGACTTTGACTTTACATATATAGATACATTAAATTTAGCAAAAGACATTTTTCCAAATCTTAAAAAATACAAATTAGGGAAAATAGCAGATGACCTTGGTATAAAAGTAGAAGTAGCACACCGTGCATTAGATGATGTTGATACAACAGTAAAAGTATTTAATGTGATGTTAGAAAAAATAAAAGAAAAAGGAATTACTAAAATAGAAGACATAGATAAATATTCTAGCGGAGCTGAAGCAAAAAAAGATGAATATAAAAAATTAAATACATATCATGCAATAATCCTAGCCCAAAACTATGTTGGATTAAAAAATCTTTATAAATTAATATCATATTCACATCTACACTATTTTTATAAAAAACCACGTATTTTAAAAAGCTTATATAAAAAATATTCAGAAGGGTTAATTTTAGGAAGTGCATGTAGTGAAGGAGAGCTATATCAAGCAATATTACTTGGAAAATCAGATGATGAAATAGAAGAAATTGCAAAAGATTATGATTATTTAGAAATACAGCCGATTGGGAATAATGATTATTTAGTTAGAAATGAACAAGTTCCAAATAGAGAATATTTAAAGGAAATAAACAAGAAAATTGTTAAACTAGGCGAAAAATTAAATAAATTAGTAGTAGCAACATGTGATGTACATTTTATGGATCCACAAGACGAAATTTATAGACGAATATTAGAAGCCGGACAAGGATATAAAGATGCAGACAATCAAGCACCTTTATATTTGAGAACAACTGAAGAAATGTTAGAAGAATTTGGCTATTTAGGAAAAGAAAAGGCATATGAAGTAGTCGTAACAAATACAAATAAGATATCTGATATGTGTGAAAGAATAAGTCCAATATCACCTGAAAAATGTCCACCACATATTCCTGGATGTGAACAAACTATAAAAGATATAGCGTATTCGAAAGCACATGAATTATATGGAGAAGTGTTACCAGAAATAGTTCAAAATAGATTAAACAAAGAACTAGATTCAATTATAAAAAATGGATTTTCAGTAATGTACATTATAGCACAAAAATTAGTATGGAAATCGAACGAAGATGGTTATATAGTTGGCTCAAGAGGATCAGTAGGATCATCATTTGTAGCAAATATGACAGGAATAACAGAAGTAAATTCACTTGAACCACATTATAGGTGTCCAAACTGCAAGTATTCTGATTTTACAGATTATGGAGTAAAAAATGGATTTGATTTACCAGATAAAAATTGTCCTGAATGTGGTGCAAAACTTGAAAAAGATGGTATGGATATACCATTTGAAACTTTTTTAGGATTTAATGGAGATAAAGAACCAGATATAGACTTGAATTTTTCAGGGGAATATCAAGCAAAAGCACATAAATATACAGAAGTTATATTTGGAAAGGGAACAACATTTAAAGCTGGCACAGTAGGAACAGTAGCAGATAAAACAGCTTTTGGGTATGTAAAAAAATATTTTGAAGAAAGACATATTCCAGTAACAAAAGCAGAAATAACAAGATTATCGGTAGGATGTACTGGAATAAAAAGAACCACAGGGCAACATCCAGGAGGAATTATAGTAGTACCAAAAGGAAGAGAAATATTTGAGTTTACACCTGTTCAACATCCAGCAGATGATCCAAATTCTGATATAATAACAACACATTTTGATTATCACTCAATTGATCAAAACTTATTAAAACTTGATATATTAGGACATGATGATCCAACTGTAATTAGAATGTTACAAGATATAACAGGAATAGATCCAACAAAAATTCCATTAGATGATAAACAAACGATGTCTATTTTTAGCTCAACTGAAGCATTAGGAGTAACACCAGAACAAATACATTCAGAAGTTGGAAGTTTTGGAATACCTGAATTTGGAACAAAATTTGTAAGAGGAATGTTAGTAGATACAAAACCAACTACATTTGATGAGCTAATACGTATATCTGGATTATCACATGGTACAGATGTATGGCTTGGAAATGCACAAAGTTTAATACAAGAAGGAACAGTAACATTAAATGAGGCAATATGTTGTAGAGATGATATAATGATATATCTAATGAAACAAGGATTAGAACCTAACCCATCATTTAAAATAATGGAAACAGTCCGTAAAGGAAAGGCATTAAAAGATCCAGAAAAATGGGAACAATATAAACAAATGATGAGAGAACATAATGTTCCAGAATGGTATATAAAATCATGTGAAAAAATAAAATATATGTTTCCAAAAGCACATGCAGCAGCATATGTAACAAATGCATTTAGGATAGCGTGGTTTAAAGTTCATCAACCTTTAGCATATTATGCAGCATATTTTACAATAAGAGCAAAATCATTTGATAGTGAAGTTATGATTTTTGGAAAGGAAAAGGTAAAAAATAAAATGAAAGAAATAGACTTATTAGGAAATTCTGCAACGCAAAAAGACAAAGATATGTACGATGATTTAGAAATAGTACTAGAGATGTATGAAAGAGGATTCAAATTTTTACCAATAGATTTATATAAATCACATTCAACAAAATTTAAAGTAGAAGATAATGCAATAAGACCTCCTATTAATAGTATACCAGGATTAGGAACAGTTGCAGCAGAAGGAATAGAAGAAGCAAAAAAAGATGGACCATTTATGTCAATAGATGACATGAAAATTAGATCAAAAATAGGAAATTCAGTAATAGAATTGTTAGATAAATTTGAATGTTTAAAAGGAATGCCACAGAGTAACCAATTAAGTTTGTTTGGATAATAATTTTAATTTCAGATGTAAAGGAGATAATAATATAATGGAAGGAATAATTACTACAAAAAACATTATTATATATTTAATTTTTATAAATATAATAGGATTTCTAGCTATGGGAATTGATAAAAGAAAAGCAGAAAAAGGTGCGTGGAGAATACCTGAAAAAACATTATTTTTATTAACTATATTAGGTGGAGGAATTGGTACAATCGCTGGTATGTATATATTTAGACATAAGACGAAAAAATTAGAGTTTACAATAGGAATGCCTGCCATTTTAATATTAGAAATTATTGCAGTAATTTATTTTAAATTTATTTAATATAGAGCACAAGATAGGATTTATTTCTATCTTGTTTTTAAAATTTTTTTAATTAGGTACACATAAATACAAAAAATAAAATGGAAATAAATGGAAAAAATAATTATCAACATATATTTGTGAACAACGTGTGAAAAAACATGCATATTTATTAGTTATTCACAGACTTATCCACATTATCCACAGTGTATGTGGATAACTTTAAAATCTAAAATGTAAACAAATAAGGAAACATAAAAAAATAAAATATACATAAAAATTTCACAATAAAAGCAAAAAAAAATAAAATATATAATATAAAGGAAGGATAAAAATGTTAAAAATATTTAAAAATTTTTTGAAAAATCGTTTAAATAACTATAATGGATTTAGATCAACAATAAATATAAAAGAAATCACATATAAAGAACTATTGCAAAAAGTAAAAGATGGTGCAATATTAATAGATGTTAGAACGAATCAAGAATTTAATGAAGGACATATAAGTAGAGCAATAGTAATTCCATATTATGAGATTTCTGATAAAATACAAAGTCTAGTTATAGATAAAAAAGATACAATTATTATATATTGTCAAAATGGTGGAAGAGGAAAAAAAGCATGTGAAATTCTTGAAAAACTTGGATATGAAAATGTATACAATTTAAAAGATGGCATTGAAGGAATTTGTTAAAATTAATAAAAAGGTTGAAAAATCATCTTAAATATGATAATATATTAGCATAATATAAAAACTGTTATAAAAGCAAAGTATGTATATTGTAAAAGCATTATAGAGAGAGTAATGAAGCTGGAATTTACTTATGCAAATATACAGAAATTTCACTTTTTAGGTTCTTTTTTGAAAAAATTTTTACTAAAATGTAAAAAATAGTAGAAAGAGGCGGTTGGACCGTTAAAACTATAATAAGGTTAATGAATTATGAAACTAGTTCATTAATAAAATTAGGTGGTACCACGAATATAATCCATGTCGTCCTATATAGAATATATAGTTACGATATGGATTTTTAGATTAAAGGAGGAAAAGATGAAGGAAAAAATTAAAACCATCAAAGAAAATGCAATACATGAAATTGAAACTACAGAGGATTTAAAAATCATAAATGATTTAAGAGTAAAATATTTAGGAAAAAAAGGAGAATTAACACTAATATTAAGAGGAATGGGAACTTTTTTGCCAGAAGAAAGACCAATAATAGGAGAAGCAGTAAATAAAGCAAAAGAAGAACTAGAATTAGTAATTCAAAAAAAAGAAGAAGAATTAAAAAAACAAGAATTAAATAAAAAATTAAAAGAAGAAACAATTGATATAACATTACCAAGTTCAAAAATAATACGAGGTAGTAAACACCCAGTAAATAGAGTAATAGAAGAAATAGAAGATTTATTTGTATCAATGGGATATGATGTAGAAGTAGGACCAGAATTAGAAACAGATGAATTTTGTTTTGAAAGATTAAATTTACCAAAGGGTCATCCAGCAAGAGACATGCAAGATAGTTTTTATATAACAAATGAATATTTGTTAAGAACACAAACTTCATCAGTTCAAGCAAGAACAATGGTAAAAAATGAAGAAAAAACACCAATAAGAATGATATGTGCTGGAAAAACATATAGAAG
Source organism: uncultured Clostridium sp. (assembly GCA_946496575.1). Lineage (GTDB taxonomy): Bacteria > Bacillota > Clostridia > TANB77 > CAG-508 > CAG-269. The sequence continues at coordinate 44,456 of CAMMHE010000006.1, forward strand.
AGAAGATGATGCAACACATTCGCATCAATTTAGTCAAGTAGAAGGATTAGTTATAGACTATAAGGAAAATCATGTATCACTTGCTGATTTGAAAGGGACACTAGAAATATTTGTAAGAAAATTAATAGGAGAAAATCTAAAATTAAGATTTAGACCAAGTTATTTTCCATTTACAGAACCATCATATGAAGTAGACGTTACATGTTTTAAATGTGGAGGAAAAGGATGTCCACTATGTAAACAAACTGGATGGATAGAAATATTAGGAGCAGGAATAGTACATCCAAATGTATTGAAAATTAATGGATATGACCCAGAAAAATTTGGAGGATTTGCATTTGGAACAGGTTTAGAAAGACTTGCAATGTTCAAATTTGGAATTACAGATATGAGATACTTATATACAAATGATATAAGATTTTTAAGGCAATTTGATAGAAAAGATTAAAAAGATAGGAGGAAATAGAATTGAAATTAAGTACAAATTTTGTAAAAGATTATATAGACATAGATGTTGATGCACAGCAATTAGCAGATGATATGACAAAAGTAGGAAATGAATATAATTCAGTTGAAAAATTAATAAAAGCTACAAAATTAATAATAGGAAAAGTAGTAGAATGTAAACAACATGAAAATTCAGATCATTTGCATATATGTAAGGTAGATATTGGAACTGAAATTTTAGATATAGTATGTGGAGCTCCAAATGTAAGAGAAGGTTTAAAAGTAATAGTTGCATTAGTTGGAGCAAAATTACCAGCAGGAGAAATTAAACAAGGAGTAATAAGAGGTGTTGTATCTAATGGAATGTTATGTTCAATGGCAGAGTTAGGATTAGAGCATAAATTTTTAGAAGAATCAGACAAGATCGGAATACATGAATTACCAGAAAATGCACCTATAGGAGATAATCCAATAAAATATATGCAACTTGATGACAGTATTATAGACTTTGAACTAACTGCAAATAGGGGAGATTTACTTAGTATATTAGGAATGGCATATGAGATAGGGGCAATATACAATAAAAAAGTAAAACCAATTGATTTAGGATATACAGAAAAAGGATCAAATATACAAGACGAGTTTAAAATAGAAGTAGAAACAGAAAATTGTAAAATATTTTTAGTAAAAAAAGTAAAAAATGTAAATATAAAGGAAAGTCCAGAATTTATCAAGAATAGATTAATAGCATCAGGAATAAGACCAATCAACAATGTTGTAGACATTAGTAATTATGTAATGCTAGAAACAGGGCAACCATTACATTTTTATGATGCAGATATGCTTGGAAACAAAATAGTTGTAAGAATGGCAGAAGAAGAAGAAAAATTAACAACATTAGACCAAACAGAAAGAGTATTAAATTCAAATGATATAGTTATTTCAACAGGAAAAAAAGCTATTGGTCTTGCAGGTGTTATGGGAGGATTAGATACAGAGGTTGAACCACAAACTAAAAATATAATAATTGAATCAGCAATATTTGATCCAGTAAAGGTAAGAATAACATCAAATAGAATATTAAGAAGCGAAGCTAGTAATCGATTTGAAAAAGGATTAGATCCAAATAGAACTTATATTGCAATAGATAGAGCATGTAATTTATTAGAAAAATATGCAGATGCAGAAATACAAAAAGGTATATGTATATATGATAAAACAGATAAACAAGAAAAAAGTATTGCTATAGAGTTTAGCAATATAAATGATGTATTAGGATCAGAAATTAAAAATGATGAAATTTTAGATGTATTTAGAAGATTAGATTTTAAATGTACAGCAGATGATAAAAAGGTAATAGTTACAGTGCCAACAAGAAGATTAGATATATCAATAAAAGAAGATCTAATTGAAGAGGTAAGTAGAATATATGGAGTAGATAATATCAAATCAAAATTACCAAGTGGAGAAGCAAAACCAGGAACAATAGACAAAACATATAGACAGATACGTAATAAGATGATATCTTTAGGATTAAATGAAACTCTATCTTATATATTAATAAATAATAAAGAAGTACACAAATATACATTAGATGACTTTGAAGAATTAAGATTATTAGATCCAATCACAGAAGATAGAAATACCTTGAGATATAGTATGATACCATCAATGATAAAAATATATGAATATAATAAATCATATGATATAAAAGATGTAGCAATATTTGAAATAGGAAAAGGATTTTATAAAAGAGCAGAAAAATATGGTGAAGATACTAAATTATGTGTTTTAATGACAGGAGATTATTATTTAGAATTAGGAAATACAAAGCAAATAGATTTTTATATAATAAAGGGAATAGCAGAAGAGATATTAGATTATCTAGGGTATGAAAATAGATATAGCTTTATAAAACAACAACAAATTCCAGAAGAATTCCATCCAGGTCAAACCGCATATATATCAGTAAACAATGATATAGTAGGATTAATTGCAAGATTACATCCAAATGTAGAAAATAATTTAAGTTTTAGTAAAGCACCAGTGTATGTATTAGAAATAAATTTAGATAAGTTATTAGAAAAAAGAACAGGTAAGATGAAATTTAAGGAGATTTCAAAATTTCCAAGCATAAAAAAAGATGTGGCATTTGTTATAAATGAGGGAACAACATCTGCAGAAATTGAGACAAACATAAAAAAGGCAGGAGGTTCAATACTACAAAAAATTAATGTATTTGATTTATATACTGATAAAAGTTTAGGAGAAAATAAAAAGTCTATAGCATATTCACTAGTATTTGCTGATAATAAAAGAACTCTTACAGAAGAAGAGGTAGCAGTATCTATGGAAAAAATAATTGAAACAGTTACTAAAAAATGTAATGCAGAATGTAGGAAAAAATAAAATAAGAGGGTTCACTTCAATTGAAGTGAACCCTCTTATTTTTAGTGTTTTAAAAAATTAAATCCATTCTCCAAATTTTTTAACATAAATTTTTTTAGCAAACATTGCAACAAAGCAATATAGAATTGGAACTCCAATAATAACTAATAAAGATAAGGCAGGTATTGAAACCAATCCAATAAATCTACCAAGAGCCGTAAAAGGTACTAAAATTGCTATAAAACTTAACAGAATCGAAGAAAAGTAAACCATTTTGCTTGCATTACTTTGTAAAAATGGAACTTTTGCTGTTCTGATAATATGCATACCAACTAGGTTAGAGACAACGCCATATGAAAACCATATAGTCTGAAAATGTGCAGCATCACGAATATTGAAGATAAACCATAATGAAGCAAAAACTATCATATCAAAACATGAACTTAATGGTCCCATAAATAGCATAAATTGTTTTAAACTTTTAATATTAAGGCTTCGTGGTTTTTGTAGATATTCTTTATCTACATTGTCAAATGGAAGTGTAAGTTGACCAAAATCGTATAGTAAACTCTGCACTAATAATTGTATAGGTGTTATTGGTAAAAATGGTAAAAGAACACTTGCAATTATAACAGAAACTACTTCTCCAAAATTAAAACTTGTTGCCATTTTTATATATTTCATCAGATTTGCAAAAGTTTTTCGACCTTCAGTTACACCATCTAATAATACATTTAAATCTTTTTCAAGCAAAATGATATCAGCAGACTCTTTTGCAATATCTACAGCTGTATCAACAGATATTCCGACGTCAGAGTTAATTAATGAAGGACTATCATTAATACCATCACCCATATATCCAACTACATTACCATTTTGCTTTAGAAGACGTATAATTCTTGCTTTTTGTATAGGAGATAATTTTGCAAATATATTAGTCTTTTTTAGTATTCTTAAAACTGCTAAATCAGATAATTTATCTATATCACTACCTAATACTATATGATCAGAGTTTATATTTACTTTATTACAAATACATTTTGTTACATCAGCATTATCTCCAGTTAAAACTATAACTCTAATTCCTGATTTGTTTAATTTTTCTATTGAATCTTTTGCACTTTCTTTTGGTGGATCTAAAAAACCGATAAAACCTAAAAGAATCATATTTTTCTCTGTTGAAACATCAAAATTAGAAATATTTTCTATATCATTTTTTTGACATATAGCAATTACTCGCAGACCTTCTTGATTTAATTTTTTGCTAATTTTCATTATATTATCTTTAATTTCATGGGTCAAAGGAGAAACTTCTCCTTTATAATCTGTTAAAGTACAAATATTTAAAATTTCTTCAACTGCACCTTTTGTTATCATCTGTTTTTTAGAACCATCAGTTACAATAACAGATAATCGCCTTCTTGAAAAATCAAAAGGAACTTCATCAATTTTTTTATATTTTTCAATTAATTCTTGCATATTATTTTCTAATGCTCTAGAAATTACAGCTTCATCAATATTTCCTTTAAGACCAGTCTGAAAATATGAATTTAAAAAAGCATGTTTCAAAATCCTATAATCTTCATTTCCTTGAATATCTAAATATTTCTCAAGAACAATTTTATCTTCAGTAAGTGTACCAGTTTTATCAGTACATAGTATATTCATTGCACCAAAACTTTGTATAGAATCTAATTTTTTCACAATAGTTTTCTTTTTTGACATTCGTATAGCACCCTTTGAAAGACTAGAAGACAAAATTACAGGAAGTAATAAGGGAGTGATTCCAATAGCTATTGCTACCGCAAAGGTAAAAGCTGTTATTATCTCATGTTTCCAAGCATTTAAAATAAATACAATAGGAACTAATACAAGCATAAATTTAATAAGTAATTTACTAATATTTTCTATTCCCTTTTGAAATGCTGTTTTAGGTTTACCAGAAGTTAGAGTATGTGCTACTTTTCCAAAATAAGTAGAATCACCTGTTTTTATTACTATACCTTTACTACTACCACTTATTACAGTAGTTCCCATTAGACAAATAGTATCTAAATCTGAAATGCTATCAATTTCATCTAATGAAAGTTCTGATTCAACTAATTTTTTAACAGCATCGGATTCTCCAGTAAGAGTTGATTGACCAACATATAAGTCTTTAGCTTCTATAATTCGAAGATCTGCAGGAATCATACTTCCAGCAGATAGTACAACAATATCATTTGTTACAATATCTTTTATTGCAATTTGAGTTTCTTTGCCATCTCTTATTACAGTAGCAGTTGTTGCTACTAATTCTTTTAATTTTTCAGCAGCTTTATTTGAACGAAATTCTTCAAAAAAATCCAAAAGAGTACTTGCAAGAACTAACACTAAAATAACAGTTATATTTGCATAACTTGGAGGATCAGATAATATCACGTCTGTATACCAGAGTACTAAAACTATGCCTAAAAGAACACAATTAAATACACTGAATAAACTTTCAAGAAAATAATTATACCATCTTTTAGGTTTTGATTGACTTATTTTATTTGAGCCATAAGTTTTGAGTTTTTGAGCAGCTTCACTTGATGAAAGACCGTTTTCTGAAGAATTGTACTTATGTAAAAAATCTGTTTTAGATAATGTACATTCTTCTCCATATAACTTTTTAACATTTACTTCGTCTTTTGAATTAGGCATAAAAGATCATCTCCATATTTATAATATTTTTTCTAATTCTGTAGCATTTGTAATTACTTTATAATTTGTACATGTATTACATTTTTTATTCCTTTTTCCATCGTAGTCAAACAAAATTCCGTAAATTCCAGCTAGATTTGCTCCAGATATGTCATTTTTTATAGAATCACCAATCATAATGCATTGGTTTGGAAGACAGTTTAAGTATTTTAATACATTATTAAATGAGTTTTTAAAAGGTTTAGCACCAAAATTATCTGAACCAAAAACTTTTTTAAAATATTTTAGATATCCAATATTTTTTAAACGTTCTGCTTGACATTCTTCAAACCAATTAGTAAATACATATAAATTATATTTGTTATTTAAATAAATTAATGTTTCCTCTGGAATTAGAATATATTTAATCCATTCTTTCTGAATTGTATTATTAATTTCATCAATTAATTTTATATCAAAATTTCTATTTAATTTTTTATTAATAAATTCAATCAAAGAATTTTTTGAGTAAAAATTCTTTTGTTCTGTTAGAGTAGAATCATATTCTTCTATAATATCATATATTTTATAAAAATCTTTTTCATCATAACCACTATTTATAAGTGACTTTTTGTAAGTTACAATATAATCTTCTTTATCCTCAATGATGGTATTATCTAAATCAAATATTATATTTTTTATCATTAAAAATTTCCTCCCAATGTATTTCTATATAACACAATTTTCTAACAGTTGGATTTTTTTATTAATAGAAGTATCAATTTTTGCCATAGTTCCAATAGGAATAACTGTTTTTTTATCTATATGTCCAAAATTATTAGACTTAATAATTGGAAAATTTATTGAATTATCTAGAGTATCTAAAACAATTTTTTCAAGGCTATAACCAGATGGATGTTCATAATTTCCAATCCATAAACCGTTAATTTTATTAAAGACTCCATTTTGTTTCATATAGTATAGATAAGAACTAACACGTGTTGGATCTGATTCATACCCTAATTCTTCAATAAATAAAATTTTATCAAAAAAATCTAAAGAATATTTTCCACATACCATTTGAGATAGTAAACTTAAATTTCCACCAATTAATTTTCCTTGAGCGATTCCGCTATGTAATGAGATATATTCATCCTCTGGAGTCCCAAGTTCTAAATTTTTATCAATAAAACGTTTTACAACTTCTTTGAAAGAATAATCAGTTTTCCAGCTTGTAAGAGATTTAAAAGTTGGACCATTGAATGTAATAAGACCAGTTTTTAAATAAATTACATTTGTTATTGAAGTTGAATCACTGAAACCACATATGATTTTGGGATTATTTTTTATTAAATCATAATTTAAATAATCAAATAAACAATTTGAATTACATCCACCTTTGACACAAAAAATGGCTTTTACTTTAGGATCTAAAAACATATCATTTATGTCTTCTATTTTTTCTTTAATTGTTGCAGTATAGACTAAAGTATTTGAATATACATGTTTTCCTAATTTAATATAGAATCCTAAATTTTCAAATAATTTGGAAGATTTCTCAATAAATTCGTTATCATCTTTATCTATAGAATTTGAAGGAGCAATTATTCCAATTGTATCTCCTTTTTGCAATTGACTCGCTATCATAAATACCTCCAAAAGAGTAATTTTATTTATAAAATATAATAACACAAAATAAAATTTTTGAAAATACTAATAAAAAAATTTTAATAAAGTAAATAACTTTATAAAAAAGGAGAAAAATAAAGAAAAATGAAAATATTTGCAGAAATAGAATATTGACACTAAAAGCATAAAATTATAACAATTATAATGGTAAAAACAAATGTATAGTATTAAAAGGAGGAACAAAAGTGAAAGAAAAAAGTATTTTACAATGGACGAAAGGAAAAACAGGAATAACACTAATAGCATTAGTAATAACAATTTTATTCTCTTATGACGAAAAGTTAAAATTCAGTAATAGCAAAGGTTTCCTCCTACAAACAATTTAGTAAATTATAAAATTTTCACATATTTAAAAGATGAATTGTAAAAAATAATAATACAAGTTCATCTTTTTTTGATTTTATAATAATATTTAAAATTATAATGTAGAAATTGGAGGATTTAATGATGGAAAATAAAGAATTAAGTAAAAATAAATATGGAATTGAATATACAAAGGTAGGAGATTTTTATTTACCAAATATTGCATTACCAAAACCAAGAAGAACAGGTAATATAGGAAAATATGGCAGATTAAGACTACAATATTTAGAAGAACACCACAAAGCAGAATGTATGTTAATGAGAATAAATAACGAATTAACAAGTCATTTATTAGATATTGAAGATGAATGTAGAACAAGAGTTGAGAGTTTAGTAGAGCAAATGCTAAAAAAAGAAAATATTACAGAAGAACTAAAAGCCAATAATCAATTAGAATGGGTACAAAAAATGAACAATATTAAAAATAGAGCAGAAGAAATTGCATATAATGAAATAATTTATATATAAAAATTAAAGGTATCGAATTCGTGACCTTTAAAAATGTAAATATTTTTAAAATATAATGAAAAAAATGTAATTTGATGTTATAATAGAAACAAGTTATTAATTGTGCAAGAGTCTATTGCACAATTTGAAGGAAGGTAAAGAATGGAAAACAATATAGATATAAGTGAATATAAACAAATTTTAGAAAGTGTAAAAAATGAAATTTTAAAATCACAATATAAAGCAATGCAAGTAGTAAATAAAGAATTAATATTTATGTATTGGCATATTGGAAAAATTATAGTAGATAACAGCAAATGGGGAAATAAATTTATTGATAATTTATCCATAGATTTAAAATTAGAGTTCCCAGAAGTTACAGGTTTTTCTGTAAGAAATCTAAAATATATGAAAAAAATAGCAGAAGAATATCCAGACTTTGAATTTGTGCAACAGGTTGTTGCACAAATTCCGTGGGGACATAATATAATTTTGATAGATAAAGTAAAAAATATAGAGGAAAGGAAATGGTATATAAAGCAAAGTATTATAAATGGTTGGTCTAGAAGTTTATTAACAATGCAAATAGAAAGCAGATTATATGAAAGACAAGTAATTGCCGAAAAAGTAACAAACTTTCCTACAACTTTGCCAGACACTCAAAGTGATTTAGCAATACAAACAATGAAAGATCCATATCTTTTTGATTTTATTTCACTAAAAGGAAAAGTAAAAGAAATAGAGATTGAAAAGGCAATGATAGACAGAATAAAAGATGTTCTTATTGAATTGGGAAAAGGGTTTGCTTTTGTAGGAGAACAATATAAAATAACTGTAAGTGAGAAGGACTATTTTATTGACTTATTATTTTATCATTTAAAATTAAAATGTTATGTTGTTGTTGAATTAAAAGCAAGAGAATTTGAGCCTACAGATGCAGGACAACTTAATTTTTATTTATCAGCGATAGATGATTTGGTAAAAGATGAAACAGATAATGCAACTATAGGATTATTACTATGCAAAAATAAAGATAATTTTACAGCAGAATATGCATTAAGGAATATAAGTAGTCCGATTGGAGTTAGTGAGTATAAATTACTAGAAGATATGCCAGAATATTTGCAATCACAATTACCAAAAGCAGAAGATATTGAATTGCATATTAAGGCAATAGAAAATATTGAAAAACTAGAAACACAAGATGAAATAGACTAATATAAAAAAATAGGAGCTGAATAAAATGCAGTTCCTATTTTAACTTTTCAAAATATTCATCAGTTAAGTCATTTACAGATATTCCAAAACATTTAGCAAAAGCACATAATTCAAAGTCAACAATAGTTCTTTTGCCAACCTCAATATTATAAATAGCTTGTTTATGAATATCTACGCCTAATAACATTAATTGGTCAGATAACTTTTGATATGACATACTATTCTTTTCGCGATAATATCTTATTTTGTTACCGACAACATTTAAATTACCATTAATTTTTCTTGAATTATTCATACGAACTCCTTAAAATTTTCAATTAATATTGATTTTATAATAAAATTTTGCTAAAATATAAATACACGCATTTATAAACAAATAATATTAAGTATTATGAGTAAAATTATTAGGAGATATGTATGAGGGTTAAGAAAAATAATGAAGAAAATATTGAAATGAAAAAATTATATAGATTAGTAAATAAACTTGTAAAAGAAAATAAAATTAAATTTGGCTTTTATAATAGTCAGAAATCATTAGATTTGTTACAGCTATGTTATAACAAAGTTAATGACACAATAGAAATAGAATTTAGAGATGTAATGTCAGAATATATACAAGAATTAAGAAGAATTAAAAACAAAGAATAAAGATAAATACTAAAAGTTGCTTTGAGTTTAGAAATAAATTCAAAGCGATTTTTTTATGGAAATTTTATATCTACATTTTATAGATATAAAACTATATAACTTGATAATAAAAAAGGCAATAAAACCAAAATAGAGCGAAATAAGAGAGGAGGGAGAGGTCGATTGTCAAATTTGAATTTAAAAGGAATTTG
>CAMMHE010000007.1 GCA_946496575.1 uncultured Clostridium sp.
AATCAAAAGACCAGAAAATATTATTTTTATATTCTTGTATTTTTTCATATTCATTAGGAGAGCCTATCGTATCAAATACTTCATTACAAGTAGTTGGTGGAATAATAAATATTATATTATCGTATATTTCTTTATTATTTTTTCCCCACCAGTCTGGACTATGATTTATCAATTCTTCGAATTCTTGCGAGGTCATAACATAAGTTGGTATATCAAAATCAAATTTATTTTTTATCATTACTTGTATATCATTTTTAATTGTGTTTTTATCTTCAATATCACTTTCAAAAACAACATTACCACTATTTAGATAAGTTGTTACTTCTTTATATCCTAAAGTAGTAAATTCTTTTTTTAAATCACTCATTGCAATTTTGTTTTTTCCACTTATATTTATTCCTCTCAATAATGCTATATATTTCACAATATTACTCTCCTTCAAATTATTATAATTCTACTAAATTTTTTTCAAAATCTTTAACATAGTATTTTATATTTTTTGTACCTTTTGTAATTATAGTATGTCCTTCATCTTCAAGTAATCTTTTTTGCAATTCTACTGCTTCGGGATATTTAACATTTAATTCTCCATCTGATTTTAAAGTTCTCCAATATGGTGTAATATCTTCATTTCTTTGGAAACTCGCCCAAGCTACTATATTTACAAATATTCCTGCTGTCATTGGGTCTGTAAAATCTGCATTATTTTGTTTTGCCAAGTATTCTCTCATTTGACTTACTGTTATTAATTTTCCTTTTGGTACTTTTTTCATTAACTCATCATAATAAATTGGTGGTGCAAAAAACATTTTAGTTCCACCATATTTTTTTATTGTTTTTTCATCTTGAACAATTTGTATTTTAGGCATATCTTTATTATTCTTCATCATTGCATTAAAATCTTTTTTACTTTCACTAGACATATTGTTACATCTCCTATTTGAACAAAAATTACCATTTGAAGATAGCATTAACTACAAAATATAATATTAATAATACAACTATACTAGCAACACTACCAGCAATTATCAAATAATAGATTAGATCATTAAGTTTGTTTCCTAGTTCCTCTTGCGATAACCCTGCTGCTTTTCTTAACTTAATTAGTTTTTCGTTTTCGTACTGGAATGTTGACACGTAAAGCTAACATTTTATAAAAATTGTAATTTTTAGTTATTTATTATTCTTTTTCCACTTTCTAATTTTACCTCTAAAATTTTTAAAATTAGCAATAGTGTTTAAATGAATTAATCTACATATACTAAACTCCTTACCATTCGTTTTAGCCCAATTCCTTTTCCCATCTTCAAATAATTCTTCATCAGATAAATTATTTATTAAATCTACTATGCTTTCCATTTTTTGATTAAAGGTGTTTATTAATTCATTTAAGGAATAATTATTGTATTTATCATAAAAACTTTGATATAGCCAACCTAAATCATTCCACTTCCATTCTGTTGCAACTGATGTTTCTTGTATTCCTTTTTGTTCCTCATCTTCCCAAGCTAAAACTAAATCCATCCATCCTATACAAAATGCTAACATCTGAAAAGGGTTATATTCTATTTCTTCATAAATCTTATTCATAGATGTTTCTTCTATATCAGAATATTCTTTTATAAATGAATTTGCATAATTTTTAATTGTTTCTATTAATTCTAATTTATTATTATATTTCATAATTTTTATACCTTTCTATTACTTATTCAACTCTTTTTCTAAATCTCTCATATATCTCTTTTGTTGACTCTTTAAATAAGGTTTTGTCAATAATTCCATAATAAAACTATCTACTTCTATTTCTTCCGTAAAGTCCAGTTCTATACTACCATTTTCAAGTTCTCTAAATATACCTATCCATTTTCCTTTTAAATTAGCATTTTCTAAATTAAATTTATACTCTAATAATATCCCACAATACTTATATTCATAAGTCCATTTTTTGCCACCGTTATTCCATATTTGTTCCATATCATAAAATTTTGTTATTTCATCAACAATATCATAAAAAATATTAACTTTATCAATTCCCACTAATTCTTCAAGTTCTTTTTTTTATATTTTCCATAACTAAATCCTCTCTACAAATTACTATCTCCATTATAATATCATAAAAAGAAAAATTACTCTATACTTTCGTATAAAGTAATTTAAGAATTGTAAGTTGTTTTTAACTATCAAAACTTGTTCTTGTGTAAAATTAGCAACATCTAATTGCAAATTTAAAAATCTTTCTTTATACTCATTTGATAAATCTAATCCGTTTTCACTTCTAGTTGTAGCAATTACACAATCACCATTTTTTAGTATAGATAATAATCATTATCAATTATTAAATAACTTTACACTATTTTCTCTATTTTCTACCCAAGTTTCAATTTCTTTTTTATCTTCTTGCTTTTTTATGAGCCTTTAATATATTATCAAATGATACTACTTTATCATAAACATTTATAATTGTTTTAGTCAACTCCAAGGGATTTTATCAGTCCTCCTAATATTTTTCCGATTTCTGCTAACAATTCATTACTATATTTATATTTTTTCATGTCTATCCATTGATTATTGTACAAAACATATTTTAACATTTCATACATAATTCAGATACTGGTATATAGACAAATTCGTTGGTACCCCATATTACAGATTGAAATCAAATCCAGATATAGATACATTTTCATTATACCATATTTTATAAAGTAGACAGTCTTAATTTTATGCAAGTTTTTACTGCCACTTTTGAGATGTCGTTGCAAGTTTTTAAAATTAAAAATAATATCTACCTGTTTATCTTGGTATATCTCTATTCTATTAATAATTACTTTCATAATTTCTGGCGTTGGTTTTTCTAACTTTAGAAATTCTTTTACTATTCTTTTAATTTTTTCACTATCATCTTGTGAAGCATCATTTTTCATATTTTTTAATTTAATGTATTATAATCATATTTAGTTCTATTGGCTTTAATATTAAGTTCTATCTTTTCACTATCAATATTTTCAAATAGATTTCTTATCTATTGTAAATTAGGTCAAAAAAATAAACCCTAAAATTTTTGTTTTTAGGATTTATCTAATATGTGAAACATTTTAAAATTATTTGTATTTTAATTCATTTTGTTGCAACAATTAATTGCTATTTCATTGCTTTTTGTATTTTTTCTATATACTCATATAACATTTTTCTTTAATAAATTTCTTTATTTCTTTTTCATCTTTTCCTTCATAATAAGCAATAAGTAAATCTTTAAATTCTTCTGTTAATTCTGCTGGAATTGATATTATTCCTTTTCCTTTAGAAATCAAATAATGATTGCTATATATAACTGCAGTTCTTTTATTGCCATCAATAAATGCCTGTTTTTTCATTGTATATAATAATAACTCTATTGCTCTGTCTATATCTTCCATTTTCTTATTGAATATTTCTTCTAATTCTTCTTTTATTACACTTTCAATTGGAAGATCAGGAGTCCATTTTGTTCCTCCAATTGTTACTGGCGTATTTCTAATTTTTCCTGCAGAATAGTAAAATCCTTCTTCAACTATTTTATTTATTTGGCATAATAAAGCAAAATTTGTATTACTTAAAATTACATTTTTATTAAGTATAAATTCCCAAGCATGTTTTAAATTAACAATTTTCAAAACATCTTCTGATGTCATATTATTTACTTTTCCCCCTTCAATAATGCTTTCTGTATCTGCAAATGTAGTTGCAACACCTTCTAATATAGCTTGTTTATAAATTGTATCTACTAAATGTCTTTTAGCAAAATCTATATTTTGTTCAACATTTTCAGTAAGTTCTTCTTCATTATAATTTAAACTTTTTAGCTGTTTTGTTATATCTCTGATTTGTTTTTTTAATTGTTTTGCTTTTATACTATTGTTTAGAATTAAATTATATAAATCTTCAGAATACTCTCCAACATATTTAGTTAAAGCTACTCCTTCTTCTCTATAATGTACATATATATATTTATTACTATCGTTTTCTCTTATTTCCACAGAACCATAAGCTAATGAACTTAATTGCTTTTCTAATAATTGTTTACTTTGAAGAAGATTCATTATTTCAATTTTTTCTTCCATGTTTTTACCTCCTTTTAAAATGTGAAACTTTTTTATATTTTTTGTTAATTTTGTTTCACATTTATATTATACCACAAAATTTAAAAAATATGAAACTTTATATGCAGGAATTGGTAAATTATATGTATAAACTTTAAATTATTTTTTCTTAATTTTGTTTAGTGTACTATACAAAACATTTATGTAAGAGTATCAATATTCTTCTATATTCTGTTTCACTTTCTGTTCGTTCATAATTGTGGATTTGGTTAAGCATTTGAGAAAGTATTCTAGAAGGCGTACTTTTTGTACGTTGACCAGAAATCTTTTGAAGAACAACAACGCCAAAACACAATTGTGGACGAGTCTATGTAAAAACTGGTGTTAACAACAACACACATGATGATATTGTCTATAATTCTATTTTTTTATTAAATTTATGCTTATACCATTTATTAAGTTGTCTCCTATTTTTAAATATATGTATCTTATTGCTATCTATAGTATTTATTTTAGATAATATTTCATTTCTTTTGTTTTTTCTCCAATTCACTACAAGCCAAAAGAATTTCCAGTTCATTCTTTCATTACATCCAGGTATTTCTTTTTTCTCTTTACCGTGATTTTTAATAAATCTGCCCAATACCCCTTTTACTTGAGCTATAGTTGAATAATCTAAATAGACAATAAAATCTGCTTTATCAAGACGATATTGCAATGTAGAATGGTATGTCCCATCTATAATCCATTTATCTTCGTCAGCTTTTTCAATAATTATTCTATCTCTTTCCCTTTTATCTCTAATTTGCCAATTATCCAAATGATGTATACCATCGATATGATAAACAGGTAAATTAAGTTGTTTGCCTAAATTCTCTGCAAGTGTTGTTTTTCCAGTTCCACTACCACCAATTATACATATTTTTTTCATATAATCTCTCCCATAAAAGTTAATACTTAATGTCTTGTAATCTATAATTCCACTCTAGTTATACTATTCTTGCTCCAAAAGGTGCTAAAGAAAGTTTTGCAATCTTAAAGAATTGAAGTCCGAATGGTATTCCAACAATAGTTATACACCAGATTACTCCAGATAATATCCAAGAAAGCCCACTAAAAATACCTCCAAAGATAAACCATAAAATATTTCCTAAAAAGCTCATAATTTATTCTCCTTTTAAATATATATTTTTTTAACTTATTACTTCCAATTTCGAAACTCCCATGCTTTCTTAATTTTATTTTTTTTTAATAACCCTCGTTAAATACTTATTTCAGCAAAAAAGAATTGATTTTTATTTAATTTATTAATATATTCATAATCATCTATATGCATTAAATATATATTTACTCCAGTATTTTTTATATTTATTAATTTTTGTATAATATCTTCAAATTTAATATGAACTCCACCATTTTTTGAAACTTCTATATATAACTCATTTATATTAGTCATATGTTCCAAAAAAGGCTCTATTGTTTTAGTATCTCCTGTGTATATTATTTTTTTATCTTTAACTGTCATTTTAAAACCATAGCAATCTAATTCTTTAACATGTTCAGTTTTTATAAATTGTATATTCTCTGTTTCTTCTATTATGATATATGCTTCTTTTGCGGTTCCTGTTATGTTAAGGTATTTTTTTATATTTTTACATTTACTAATAACTATTGTTTTCTTACCATATACAAACCATAAATATAAAATTAGCTGACTTAAAGAACCACAATGGTCATTGTGTAAATGTGTAATAATCACTTTAACAGATTTATATTTATTAAAATCTATATTTTCTTTCAATTTTTCAAATACTGTAAATCCACAATCTATTATTATAATATCATTATCAATCTCTATATATGCAGAATTATTATTGTCTCCAAATCCTGAATCTCTCCCAATAAAATTTAAAATACTTTTCATTTTTAAAATTCCTTTCATTATTAAATTATTAAAGCCAAGCGACCATGATTTTAGACAAAATCATGGTCGTGGCAAATGTGGCTTATAAATTTAAATTTTTAATGGCATCCAAGATGAACTTTGGGAGTCCATCTGGAATTTCCTTAAAATTTCAATATGCCGTACACCTGTTTTTTGAAGATATTCCATAGCAAGGTCGAACTTATGCATTCGGCGAGGCTGCCACTGGATCATCATCCCGTACAAAATCAAGTCAGCTTCTATTGGACTTAATGGTATTATTCCTTTTACATATTCAATGTGTTCTTTCCGTAACTCATAACAATACTTTGTATCATATGTTGTTACGGTGAAACCACTGATTATGTCAATGTCAACACCGTCCAACTTTCCAGTCCTAAAAAATTTAGATCTAAAAAACTCTCCCTTGCCGTTGTCGTTTCCTTCCTGAAGTATTCCACCCATTTTCACAAAAATGCGGATGAATTCTTCTATTGATTCTTCTCCCACCATAATATCAAAATCATGGAATTCATCAACTAGACCTCTGAAATAGAAGGAAGAGGAACAGATCAACGCCCATATTACTTTGGCTTCCTCTGCCATCCTTTCTATAAGCCGCAATAGTACATCTTTTTTACGTGCCATTTCATTCTCCGTATAAAAGGATAATAAATTTGCAGCTTGTTTTAGAGTTGGTGTACCTGCAGTCATATACTAGCCTCCTATCTTATAAATTAACTATATTATATCATTTTTTTACAATTTTTTCAATGAAATTCATATATAAATATTTTGTCCTCATTTTAATTCTAAACATTTTTTATAATCTTCTCTTGTAAAATCTATTGTAGGTATAATTTCTTTGTTATTAATCATTTCTTGAAATTCATCTATAGTAACCCATTTAGAATCTACTACTTCTCCATCTGTAAAATGCAGATCTTTAATTTCTAAATTTTTTTTAAATAACCATATATCTTTAAAATCTTTTGCATTATCATCTCTTAAAGTTTTATAAAAAATAGCATCTGACTCATTAAAAATAATTCCTAATTCTTCTCTTATTTCTCTTAATATTGATTGTAAGCTATTTTCACCTTTTATACAAGATCCCCCTGTGTTTTCCCACATACTTGGATACTTATTCTTAAATTTTGAACGTTTACTTAATAATATTTCTCCTTTAAAATTTATTATAATAGCTTCTACTACCAAATGATATTCTCCTTCTTTTAATTTTTCAGCACTATGTCTATCAATTACTTTTCCTGTACATTTTCTATTAATATCATATATATCCCATAATTCCATTGCTATTTACTCCTTATTTTTTGATTTTTTATTTTAATATAAGTTGAATTAATATTGTCAATTTTAATATATAGATAAAATTCCTAAATCTGTTATAAGATTTGAAATATTATATAAAAATAATATATTTGTAATATCATTTTGAATAGCATATTCTGTTAATGATAATTTATAATATCTTGGATCTATAAAATGTATTTCCTCAAAATTTTGACATAAAAATTGTGCCATTATATGTGCATAAGAATCTTTAATTAGTAGTAGTTTTTTCCCGTTTTGAATTTTGGTTTTTATAACTACTTTTGCATTATTTCCGTTTAAGAAAAATGAGTATTTGTCTTTTTGGGTTAGATATTCTTCATTAAAGATGCTTTGCGTTGTTTCATTATCATATTGAACACTTTTTATATCCTGATTATATGAATTTAAATATACATCAATTTGGTCTTTTTCTTGATTGATTATTTGTGCTTTTGAATCAAATGTACCTAAAAAATCTTTTGAAACCGTTTTTAATTCAAAGTCATTCAGATTTGGAAAATATAAATTTGCTGTTACACAAAATTGAGTATATATATAATATGCACCTAAACTTGTCAAATGATGGTCTGTTTTAAAATACAAGTATTTATCTTTATTTTCTAATAATATATCTGTCACATTTATTGTTTTTATTTTTTTATCCAAACTATTGTAAAAATTATCTATTATTTCTTTTTGATTATATGTTGTTACATATTTTGGTAATTTATCTTGATTTATATATATTGAATTTGGTACTAGCATAAAATATATTGGTAAATCTGTTTTATTTGCAAATTCATTTGTTACTTTAATTATTTTTTCCATATGCTGTTTTTCATTTTCTTTATATTTAATTTTTTCAAATAAATAACCATCTTTTCCTATATATACATTATTATTTTCTGTTTTTCCGAAGTAAGATCTCTACCCCAGATTTTATTTTTATCCATGTATTCCTAAATATAAAATGGTCATTTATGTAATTGTCCATTTCTCCTTGATATGTTCCTTCTAGTAATTTTTCGATAGTAAATTTAGGAAAATTTGCTAAGTATCTATTTTCTTGTTGTGAAAATGCTTCCTCCTTTATAATGAAATTTGATATAATTAAAATTACCCATACTAACATAAATGCAATAAAAAATATCCTATTTTTCATTTTCATTATCCCTTCCTAATATATAAGAATTTTTTAAAATCTAAAATATAAAAATGGATTATATGAATCACTAACCAAACTTGCTGTACTTAATATAAGTATTCCAATATAAATTGCTGTAATAAATATACTTCTTATATTTGATTTTTTCTTTTCTAATTTATTTAATAATTGGGTTATAATTGGTGTTGATAATATTATTCCTATTAAAATTATTATAAAGTAATTTTTAAAGTAATATAAGCTCTCTAAATTTATTATATTTGTACCATTTAAATGGAACATTGTTAATAAATAATCTTTTACTTTTGTTAAATCCTCAAACGCAAATATTACCCAACTTATTAAAACTAAAAAAGTTGCATAAATATGGTTTGTCCATTTTGGTAATTTTTCTAATAATTTTAATAATATCATTTTTTCTATTATTAAAATTACTCCAAAAAATAAACCCCATAAAATAAAATTCCAAGAAGCTCCATGCCATGCTCCTGTTAAAAACCATACTATTAATATATTTCTAATTTGTTTTGGAAGTCCTTTCCTATTTCCTCCTAAAGGAATATATATATAATCTCTAAACCAACTTCCTAATGTTATATGCCATCTTCTCCAAAATTCTGTGATATTTTTTGATATGTATGGATAATTAAAGTTTTCGTTAAAGTCCATCCCAAATATATTTGCGAGTCCTATTGCCATATCTGAATATCCGCTAAAGTCAAAATATATTTGAAGTGCAAATGCTATTATTCCAACCCATGATAATAACATTGACATTTCTATATATCCGCCCAGTTTCTATTATATTCCATAATACTCCTACATTATTTGCTATTAATACTTTTTTCCCTAGTCCAATAATAAATCTTCTCATTCCCTTTGAGAAATTATCCATACTTATTTTTTTGGTTTCTAATTCTTCATCAACTGTTTCATATCTTACTATTGGACCTGCAATTATTTGTGGGAATAATGTTGTATATGTTAAATAATTGTAAAAACTTTTTTCACATTTTACAGTTCCTCTATATACATCTATAATATAAGATAATGATTGAAATGTATTAAATGATACTCCTATTGGTAATGGAATATTTAAAAGTGGAATTTGCGTATTTAACATTAAATTGATATTTGATATTATAAAATCTGCATATTTAAAAAAGAATAATATTAATAAATTAATTCCTACATCTATTAAAAGATATTTTCTTTGTTTTTTTCTATTTCCTCCATTTTTGTCAATTCCTTTTCCACACCAAAAGTCCATTACTGCTAATATTAGCATTATAAAAATATATTTAATTTCACCCCATGCGAAAAAAATTAGACTTGCTAATATCATAACTGCATTTTTTAGTTTTTTTGGTACTAGAAAATATACTAGTAACATTATTGGTAAGAAAATATACAAAAATACTATACTACTAAAAACCATTTCTATTTATATGATGTAAATCATATCTCCTTTCAATAAATTTTTATATGTTTTAATATTCTACTTTTGGTCTACATGTAAAATTAAATAATTCGCAAAAAAACTTATAGTCTCTAATTTAATTTAGAGACTATATTTTAGAAATTATATTTTTATTTTGTAATTTCTTGTTCTAATGTTTCTGCATTTTCTGCAATAATCATATAAATAGTATTTCCTACAATACCAGATTTTCTATTTTTTACTAATTCATATTGTTCTGGTAAATAATTACTCCATTGTTCTTCATATCGTGTAGCATATTGATCTAATTCTGTTTTTACTGTTTCTGCTGTTCCTTCTTTTGCTTGAATTAATACATACATTGATGCTTGTACATTCATCATTGGCATTTTTCCTAGTACATTTTCTACATTTTCTGTGTTTATTCCATATAATGAGCCTAGTGTATCTGTTGTTATATCTACAGTTGAAAGTTCATTAAATGGTGTTGAATTAGATAGTGTTTGTGATGCTACATTTATATCAATTGATTTTTCTCCTCTTCCTAGTAAAAAATATACTCCTACTACCACTAATACAATTATTATAATTGCTAAAATTACAGTTAATACATTTTTTTTCATTTCTATACTTCCTTTCTTAAGTTACGAATTTTGGTTGAAAAATCAATTTTTTCAACATTTTTCGTTCTCTTATTATCTTGCCTATACTTTATCATATCATACATAAAATTTCAACTCTTAAAAGAAAATTATATTATAATACAAGGTGTTTAGATTATAGAAATATTTGAAAATCAAATATATTTTGACAATTTATACTTTCTTATATATAATTATTGAAAATTCTTTAGGAGATACTTAAAAATGAGGTTATTAATACAAAGAGTAAAAAACGCTGAAGTTAGCGTTGATAATAAAATAGTTGGCAAAATAAATAATGGACTATTAGTGTTTGTAGGTATAAAAAATTCAGATACTCAAGAAGATGTAGATTATTTAGTAAAAAAGTTAATTAATTTAAGAATTTTTAATGATTATAATAATAAAATGAATTTATCTCTTCAAGACATAAATGGGGAATTATTAGTCATTTCACAATTTACTTTATACGGTAATTGTAAAAAAAGCGGTAATAGGCCATCCTTTTCTGAAGCTGCAAAACCAAATATTGCAATTTCTCTATATGAATATTTTATAAATGAATGCAAGAAACTAATTCCTGTGGTCGAAAGAGGTATTTTTGGTGCTGAAATGCAAGTTAATCTTTTAAATGATGGGCCAGTTACTATCATTCTGGATTCAGAATAAGAAATTTCTAATCTAAAGATATTTTTTTATTTTTTCCAATGAAATAGGACCTAATCGTAAAATTTGTATATTCTTTAAAGTGCAATCAACTATTGTACTTTCTTTTCCGAATACCACTGTTCCCTCCATTATTCCATCTAACATTGGACATGTGCTTTCTATTTCATCTAAACTTTTACATGTAGTTTTACCACTTTGATTAGCACTTGTCATAAAAATTGGACTTCCCGTCTTTCTAATTAGATTTTCTAAAACCTTTGAAGTTGCCATTCTTATAGCAATTGTATCTTTTCCATTACTTACATAGTTTGGCAACTCATTGTTCTTTTTTAAAACTAATGTAATAGGTCCAGGCATAAAAGTACGTATTAATTTTTCCGCTCTATTATCTACTATAGCAATACTTTTTATTTGCTCTTCATCTGCACACATGATTGGAAATGATTTTGTAACTGGGCGATTTTTTACAGTCATTAGTCTATCATGTGCTTTGATTGAATCTATCCTAGCACATATACCATAGGTAGTATCTGTAGGAACACTAATAACACCATCATTTTTTAATATATGTGCTAATTCTTCAATTTCATCTTGCTTATATCTTTTTACCATATTTAATTCCTCTCTTTTATTAGACTAATGTGACTTAAGTAAAGTAATTAACAAGAATTACTTTACTTAATTAAATTCTTAATTTAAATGTTTTAGGTGCATATTTATATGCTATAAATAATGAAATTAGTGAATATGCTATACAGAAAATTATCGTTGCTATTCCAAAAGAAAATGTAGGTAATTTAATTTGTATCATATACCAGCATATCAAATATGTTATTGCTTGAACTACTCTATATGTACTACTTTTTATCTCTGTGCTTACATTATATGGTTGTAATAAATAATACATTATTAAATAATGAACTGAAAAGAATATACTCATTGATGTTATAGATACAAATAAAATTATATAATTTAGTGCATTGTCGGTTCCTCCAGACAAATATAATAATAATGTTAAACTTAAGCCAATTAGTGTTGCAGGTAATAAATTAATTGTTATTAGTGTTTTTAATCTTTCTTTAAATATTCCAAGTATAACTTTAGGTGTTCTATATATTCTATATGTTAACATGCTATGGTCGCAATTCATAAACATTGCTTGAGTGACAGATGAACTTCTATTTAGACAATACATTATAAAAACAAAATATGGTAAATATACCATTAGTATTTGATTTATTTTACTCTTGAATGCGTCATTTATCACAATGCCAATAATCATTGCAATAAATATGCCTAGTATAACAACTGACTGTTTTTTAACTGCTTTTGTTAATATTTTTCTATGTCTTTTTACAAATAAGTCGTGAAAATATGCAAATCCAGATTTATCACTTGTATAGTTTTTATCTAACTCTATTTGCTTTAAACTTATATCTTTCATTGCCTGTGTTCCTGTATTTTTTTCTTGCATATATACATTAGATTCTGTTAATACTTGTTTATACATCTTTCTGTAATCTCTAAAATTATGTATCTTTATTAAACTGTAGATTCCAAGTATTATAGAAATGACAAACATACATAGAAAAATAGTTTGATTTATTATAATATTTATTATAGGTAATCCATAAGCAATTAATAAACATATTCCTACAAATCCCCAAACAAATTTAGTTGGTAAATTTTCATTTGATGCTTTATTTGTTTTCTTAAAATTATATAAAGAATAATTCATTACAATTAGCTTTATAGATAGTACAAAAAATGGTAATAATATTTGAATCCATATTGGAACTTTTACTATCATACCAAAAATAATTGTAAATGGTAAAAATCCCACAATTAATTTTAATAATTGATAATAATAGTTAGATAAGCCATATTCTCTAGCATCTATATTCATTAAAACTATTGCATAATATTTGTCTTTTGTAGGATTTAGCATATATGTATTTAATACTCCTCCACAAAGTGTTAAAAAAATAAACAAATGTAAAAATGTATTTGCCTCATTTGTTTTATACCAAGATAACGTCCCAAATATCATTATTGCAATATATAATAGCTTTCCAATAAAAATATTTAGTATTTCCCATAATATACTTATAATGTTTGCAAATATCTTCAGACCTCTATTTCGGTATAAACTATTTGGCAATATTTTTCGAATTATGGGTAATTGCTTTATAGAATAAATTATACTATTTGCCCTATATGTATTTTTTAATTTAAAGGAAGTTACAAAAGTTTTTATCATTCTTCTATTCCTCCTTTAATGCTTCTATTATTTTATTTTTTAGATGTTCATTATCTATATTGTTTTTATTTATTTGCTCTAATATCCCTTTATTTAAGATAACTATTTCATCACATAAATCTAAAGCTAGTTCCATAATATGAGTAGAAAAAATGATTATATGATCTTTTTTGATTTGTTTTAACATTTGTTTCATTTCTTCAGCAACTACAACATCAAAAGAAGTCAGAGGTTCGTCTAATAATAAAACATTTGGATTTGCAATGATATTTACAAGCATTTGCATCTTGTTTTTCATACCATGGGAATAATCTTTTAATAATGTATCTCTATCTTCTTTTTCAATCTTTATAAAGTCAAAATATTCATCTATTGTTTTTTCATTTTTTATTCTTTTTTTATTAATATCTATAAAGAATTTTAAAAATTCTCTTGCGGTTAAAAATTCTGGTACATTTGGAGTAGATAATACATAACCAATATCTTCTGCCTCCATTTTTCTTTTTTTGTTATTATCTTCTATATAAAATTCTCCTAAATCTATTTGTATATCTTCATTTAAACAATTAAAAAATGTTGTTTTTCCTACTCCATTTCTCCCTAACAATCCATAAATTTTTCCTTTTTCAAATTCAAAGTTTATGTCTTTTAATACTTCTTTCTTTTCAAAACTTTTCTTTAAATTTTTTACAATTAATTTCATATAATTCTCTTCCTTTCTTCATTTGATGGCGAAATTATACCATATTCCACATAATATTTCAATTAAATAATAAAATTCTAAAATAGAGTTAAAACAAAAAATATTTTTTTAAAATTACTTTAAATTTTTGTCTAATAATGATATTATAATTATATTATATATAAAAAGGGGTATAACACTTATGATATCAAGAGAATCTAATCCTGATTTTTTAAATTCATTTCTTGATTACTCTATTACAATTTTAAATAAATCGCCAAATTCAATTAAAGAATATAATTACGACTTATCTATGTTCTTGAAATATATGATGATACACTTTAATATGACAAAAGAAAATGATTTAAAAAATATCGACATTTCAAATTTTGATATAAATATATTAAAAAAGATAAAACTTGATGATATTCATGCTTTTGTGTCATTTTTAGCAGTTAATTTAAAAGCTAAACCTGCTACAAGAGCAAGAAAAATTTCAACTATCAGAATATTCTTTAAATACCTTACTTCTAAATTACATTTGTTAAACGAAAACCCTTCTCAAGATTTAGAAACTCCTAAATTAGAAAGAAGAATGCCTAAATATTTATCTTTAGACGAAAGTCATAAATTACTTGATATTGCAAGTAACGAAGATAATAGAAATCATGAACGAGATTATGCTATAACTACACTGTTTCTTAATTGTGGTTTACGTTTATCAGAATTAGTTGGAATAAATATTAATGATATAGATTTTAGCGAATGTAAAATGAATGTTATTGGTAAAGGTAATAAAGAACGCACAATATATCTTAATAGAGCCTGTATGCGATCATTGTCAGAGTATCTTAATATACGTCCAAAGCAGAATATTAAATATGATTCTAAAAATGCTTTATTTTTAAGTGAGCGTAAAGAGCGTATTAGTAGACGAACTGTACAACAAATAATAGAAAAAGAATTACGTAATTCTGGTTTAGACACCAAAAAATATTCTGTTCATAAATTAAGACATACTGCTGCTACATTAATGTATCAATATGGTAATGTTGATATTAGAGCTTTACAGGAACTTCTAGGGCATGAAAGCATCTCTACGACTGAAATATACACACATGTAAGTAATGATCAAGTTAGAAATGCTGTTGAGAATAATCCTCTTTCTAATTATTAACTTCAATATATAGTAAAATATAGTATATTTAAATGGAGACATACTATGAAAATGAAAAAAAAATTATTATTTAAAAATTCTACTAAATATTCTAAAAAAGTATATGATGATTTTTCTAGATTTCATAATGCTACCTATTCTTTAATGTATGACTTATATACATTAGCTGTATTAGGCTTATTACTATACTGTTTAGTAGTAGTTATAAAATCTAAATTAATATTTTTAATAGTAATATTTTCTTTATGTTTTATATTCTTTTTAGGCTACAGAGTATTTTCACCAATTATTTTTTATAAAAAACAGGTAAATAAAAAATCTATTTTGAAAGAAAAAACATTCTCATTCTACTTTTATGATAAATATTTCAAATTAAGAGATAATTTAAATTTTTTTAAAATTTCATACTTTAAATTATATAGAGTTTATGAAACTGAAAAGTTTTTTTATTTATATGTAAATAAAAAATATGCTTATTTAATAGATAAAAATGGATTTACTTTTGGAAATTCCAAAGATTTTTCTAAATTTATAAAATCTAAAGTACATATAAAATATAAAAAGTCTAATAATTCCTAAAAAGGAATTATTAGACTAAAATTGGTTGAATTTGTTCTCCATCTAATGCTAATTCTAAAGTTTTTATTATATTATCAGCATCAAATAATACAGAACGAGGTTTAGTTATAGGATTATCTTGTCTAAAAGGTACAAAATAATAATTATTTCTATTTAATAGTTTGCCAATATTTTGTGCATTAGCACCTAATCCGTTATTTGTTGATGGAGCAATAACAAGTGGTAAATTATTTCTTAAGTGCGACTTTGCTGCCATCGTTGCAGGAGTATCTATTATATCATTTGCAAGTTTTGATATAGTATTTCCTGTAGCTGGAACTATTATCATTATATCCGTCATATGTTTTGGACCTATTGGTTCAGCATCTTGTATAGAATGTATAATTCGTTTTCCGAGTAATCTTTTCTATTTGCTCAATAAATTCTTGTGATTTTCCAAATTTAGTGTCTAAATTATATGCATTATATGACATTATAGGCAGAACATCTGCTTTTTGTTCTTTTACAATTTTATTTAATTGTTCTATTGTCTTCTTAAATGTACAAAATGAACCTGTCATTACGAATCCAATTTTCTTTCCTTCTAATTTCATATTATATTTCTCCTTTCTTCAAGCTTTATATATAATATGAAATTATGTTAATTAAGTTTTGAACATTTAGTAAAAAATTTACTTTTTACTATTTTTTTCTACTAATGCTTTTGTTTCTTTAGCTATCATCAATTCTTCATTTGTTGGTATTAGATAAATTTCTACTTTTGAGTCATCTGCTGATAATTGTTTTTCTTCACCTCTTATATTGTTTTTGTCATTATCTATTTTAATTCCCATGAATTCAAGGTTTTTGCAAATTCCTTCTCTAATACGAATTTGATTTTCTCCAATACCACCAGTAAATACTATTGCGTCAACTCTTCCCATAGCAATTGCACACTTTGCTATATATGCTGCTATTTCATAGTTAAAATGTTTTATTGCGATTACTGCTCTTTCATTGCCTTCTATTGAAGAATTTTCTATTTCTCTGAAATCTGGAGATAATCCACTTATTCCTGTAAGTCCTGATTGCTTATTTAATAGACTTTCTACTTGTTCAGCTGATAAATTTTCTTTTTTCATTATAAAAGTTATAACAGATGGATCTAAATCTCCGCTTCTAGTCACCATTGGAATTCCACCAAGTGGTGTAAGTCCCATACTTGTTTCTACTGATCTGCCACCATCAACTGCACATAAACTTGCACCTTGACCTAAATGACATGTTATAATTTTTAGACTTTCAATATCTTTATTTTTAATCTCTGCATATCTTTTTGCAACATACATATGTGATGTACCATGTGCTCCATATTTTCTAATGTGATATTGCTTATAAAATTTATATGGAATTGGAAATATATATCTTTCTTCTGGCATTGTTTGATGAAAAGCTGTATCTACTACAACTACCATAGGCTTTCCAGGCATTACACGTCTACATGCTTCAATTCCTGAAATTCCTGCTGGATTATGCACTGGTGCAAAATCTATAGCCTCATTTAATATTTGTAAAACTTCGTCATTAACTAACATAGGTTTTAAAATCTTTTCTCCACCATTTACAATTCTATGTCCAATTGCACTAACTTCATCTAGGCTATCTATTACTTTATATTTAGGATTTACTAATTGCTTTAGGGTAAAATCTATAGCTTCTTCATGATTCATTGCAGTTTTAGCTATTTGATATTTTTCACCATTTACTTTATGTACTATAAAAGATTCTTTTTCTCCTATTCTTTCATATTTTCCAGAAGCTATTACTTCTTCATTCTCCATATCAATTAATTGATATTTAAGTGATGAACTTCCACAATTTAAAACTAATATTTTCATTTTTCTTATTTCCTTTCTTTTTACAATAGAGTTTTTACGCTATGCTTTTAACTATTGTTTCTGTTTCTTTAGCTATCATTAACTCCTCATTTGTTGGTATTATGAATACCCTTACTTTTGAGTTAGGTGATGATATTTCTCTTTCTTCGCCTTTTATATCATTTAAATCTTCTGAAATTTCAACTCCGAAGATGGTTAAGTATTTACAAATTTCTGATCTTGAATATGGAGATTTTTCACCAACACCTGCTGTAAATGTAAGCACATTTATTCCTCCCATAGCAACTGCACATTTTGCTATATATGATGCTACTGCATAATGATATGCATCTAATGCTCTTTTTGCATGTTTTCCTCCAGATAACGCTTCAGTTTCGATATCTCTGAAATCCACAGAAATAGTTGACATTCCAAAAACACCTGATTCTTTATTTAATAGGTCTTCCATTTCATTTGGATCTAGACCTTCCTTTTTCATTATAAAAGTTACAACAGATGGATCTAAATCTCCTGAACGTGTTCCCATTGGAATTCCACCAAGTGGTGTAAGTCCCATGCTTGTTTCTACTGATTTGCCACCTTGTATAGCACAGACACTCGCACCTTGTCCTAGGTGACAATTCACTATTTTTAAGTCTTTTATGTCTTTTCCCATCAATTCTGCCACTCTATATGCTACATATTTATGTGAAGTACCATGTGCCCCATATTTTCTAATATGATATTGTTTATAAAATTTGTATGGAATTGGATATATATATCTTTCTTCTGGTATAGTTTGATGAAAACTTGTATCAAAGACTGCTACCATTGGCTTGTTTGCAAGTACTTTTTTACACGCTTCTATTCCTAATATTGCTGCTCCATTATGTAATGGTGCCAATGCTTTAGCTTCTTTTATATCATTTATAACTTCATCTGTTATTAATACCGAACTTTTAAGTTTTTCTCCTCCATGTACTATTCTATGTCCTATTGCATCTAATTCATCTAAACTTGTAAGTACACCATAATGTTTATTTATTAATCTAGACATTACAAACTCTAAAGCTTGTTCATGATTAAGTGCTGGGTGTTCAAATTTGTGTTTGTTTCCATTTACTTTATGGGTTAAAAATGCATTATTCTGGCCTATTCTTTCATAATTTCCTTTTACAAGCATTTCATTAGTCTTTGTATCAAGTAATTGATATTTCAAAGACGAACTTCCTGAATTTAAAACTAAAATTTTCATAAAACCTCCATTCAAGCAATTTATCTAAATGATTAGAATATTTTGCTTTTTATAATTTATAAATAGAAATTTCTTAAATTTAATAATTAAGAAATTTTATTAAACAATAACTTTATGTATTATTTTGTGCTTGAACTGCAGTAATTGCTACAACTCCAACTATATCTTGACTACTGCATCCTCTTGATAAATCGTTTACTGGTTTTGCAATTCCTTGGCAAAGCGGACCATATGCTTCTGCTTTAGCAAATCTTTGTACAAGTTTATAACCTATATTTCCTGCTCCTAAATCTGGGAATATTAAAATATTTGCATTTCCCTTCAAAGGACTTTCTGGTGCTTTAAATTCTGCAATTTCTGGAATTATTGCAGCATCTAACTGTAATTCTCCATCAACTAATAATTCTGGTTCTTTTTCTTTTACTAAATTTGTTGCTAGTATAACTTTTTTAGTTGCGTCAGAGTTTGCACTTCCATGTGTTGAGTAAGAAAGCATTGCAATTTTAGGCTTGTTCCCTATTAGTTGTTTAAAACTTTTACTAGATGAAATTGCAATTTCTGATAAATCTTCACTACTAGGATTTTCATTTAATCCACTATCTGAAAAAATAAATATTCCATTTTCTCCATAATTACAATCTGGAACTACCATTATAAAAAATGCAGATACTAATTTAGTTTGTGGAGCAGTTTTAAGTATTTGTAGTGCTGGTCTTAAAGTATCTGATGTAGAATGTATAGCTCCTGATACAAGTCCATCTGCTTCACCTAACTTTACCATCATCATTCCATAATATACAGGATTTTCTATTAATTTGTTAGCTTCTTGAATTGTCATACCCTTTGTTTTTCTAAATTCGTAAAGTTTGTTTGCATATTCCTCTTTTTTATTAGATGTTAATATATCTATAATTTGTGCTCCATTAATATCTATATTATTTTCTTTTGCTTTTAATAAAATTTGTTTTTCGTCTCCTATTAAAATAATACGTGCAAACCCATCTTTTAATACTGTTTCTGTTGCTTGTAAAACTCTAATATCTGTTGCTTCTGGAAGTACTATTGTTTTTAGTTCTGATTTTGCTCTTTTTTTTATCTCTTCTATGAAATTCATTTTTGTTCCTCCTATTTTTGCTATTATATAAGAAAAAGACAAAAAGTACAATACTTTTTGTCTTAAGTTTTATTTTTTTCTAATTGCATAAATATTTATTTTAAAAATAATTTGGATAGTATCTATTATTCATTGCTGCATTATTATTTATTGTTCCATAAAACCCGGTTGTAGATATAGTAATAAATTTTATGGAATATATATCGCAATATACTAGGCTATCATTTTCAAAAGAACGTAATAATATGTAACTTGCTCCTACATCTTCTAATATTCCAATTCTATCTACTAAATTATTTGTTCCTATTAAAAATTCTACTCGCATTAGCTTACCTATTTGCTCTCTTAAAAAAGCTGGTGTATATATAGGATTTGTCAATATTTCAGGTGAATTTTGATCAATATTAACATTTCTATTTTCTCTTTTGTTTTGTTGGCTTTCTTGATTTTCCATACTTTTAAACTCCTTTCTATTATTTACGTTTCAGAATATATTGAAGTTGGTCTATAAAAACAATGGTCTCCATATCTTGTATGAAATGTTCCAGAACCATTACTAGGAAAAGTTGAACTACATGTTGGTCTAAATGGATTTAAATACCATAAGCATTCTCCTATCTCATTAAGTCTGTTTCCGACTAGTGCCCAATCTGCAATATTATAATGTATGTCTGTAGGTGTCATATTATATATATTTTGGGGATTATATTGATTTCTTATTGTTTCTCTTGCACAATCAAATTGTCCTTCTTGGAATATTATATTTCGTATATTTCCACCTTGTGATACTCTTGCATACTCTCCATCTGAAACATTTACTCTGTTTAACACCACAGTTGCAACTGCTTTCATTCCATTATCCCCTTCTCCACCTGCTTCGCATTGTATAATTCTTGCTAATAATTCTCTATCTGAATATGCCATAACAAAACACCTCTTAATATTATATTCAGATAATATTAAAAGGTGACTTTTAAAATTTATTTTATTATAAATTTATTTGTTTTGCTATTAATGCCTTTATTTTTATACCTTGTTTACAAAACATTTCTTCATGTTCTGTTGGTATATTTTCACTAGAATTTTCGCTAAGTAGATCATATGTTTTATTTATTATTTTAAATCCTGTTTCTCTGAAATAATTAATACTAGAATTAAATAAGTCTTCATCATCTGTTTTAAAATATATTTCTCCATCTGGCTTTAAAAATTCTTTGTATTTTTCTAATTGCCTTGTATGTGTTAGTCGTTTTTTTCTATGCTTTCCTTTTGGCCATGGATTACAAAAATTTATGTATATTCTGTCAATAGCATCATTTTTATCCAATATTAATGGTATTCTTTCTATGTCAAATCTTGTTATTAATATATTATCTATTTCTCTATTACAATTTTTATACTCTTCTTCTATTTTTCTTTTGGCTAAACCTAACATTGCATCAATTAAATCAATTGCTATATAATTAATTTGTGGATTTTGTGAAGCCAATTTAGAAATAAATCTTCCCTTACCACATCCTAATTCTAGATGCAAAGCATTATTAAGATTTTTAAATTGATTTCTCCATTTTCCTTTTATATTTTCTGGTTTTAGTACATAAAAACTACTTGCTTCTAATTCGGGTCTAGCCCATGCTTTATATCTTATTCTCATTTTGAATATTCCTTTATTAATATTATATTTTTTACATTTTACAACATTTTTTTATAGATTTCAATATATTAAAAATTGAATTTTTAAGTTATCTATGTTAATAATATATTAGGAAGGAAAAATGTATGAATTTAATTTATTATGTTAAACAAAGTATTAGTATAAACCAAATTTTAAGTGAAAAACTTCAGATTTCAACAAATTTAAAAAACAAATTAATTAGAAACAAATGTGTATTATGTAATGGAACAATTACTGATACAAGAACTATTGTAAATACTGGTGATATAATTACAGTTATTTTAGATTATCCTCCTGAAGATAATTCAAATATTGTACCAAAACATATGATATTAGACATAATTTATGAAGATAGTCATTTAATTGCTATTAATAAACCATCTGGAATAGCTGTACATCCTTCGATTTTACATTTTGACGATTCTTTATCTAATGGTATTAAATATTATTTTGATACTATTGGTTTAAGAAAAAAAATTCGAGCTATTAATAGAATTGATTTAAACACTTCTGGATTAGTTCTTTTTGCCAAAAACGAATATATTCAGGAATCATTAATTAAACAAATGAAATCACATATTTTTTATAAGGAATATTTAGCAATTGTAAATGGAATTTTATCTTGCAAAAAAGGAACAATTAATGCTCCTATTGGTAGAAAAGATTCTAGCATTATAGAAAGATGTGTTACATCATCTGGTCAAAATGCTATTACTAATTACGAAGTTATACAAGAATTTAATAACTATTCTTTAATAAAATGCAATTTGATAACTGGTAGAACTCATCAAATACGAGTACATATGGCTTATATAGGTCATCCTTTGCTTGGAGATTCTTTATATAATAATTCTTGTAATAATTTGATTAATAGACAAGCTCTTCATAGTTATAAAATGCAATTTGTGCATCCTGTTACTAAACAAAAAATATTGTTAAATGCAGATATTCCATAAGATATGAAAAAATTAATTATAAGTCCAAGGAAAATCTGTAAGCCGGGTTCTGTCTTTTAAAATAGTCATTTATCTAGAATATATATCACTATATACCTCAAGCCACGCAATTTTAGAATCACCGAGCAAGTGTTTATTCTAATTTAGGTGTTGCTCCAGATGGGGTTTACACTGTCCTAATATGTCACCATATTAGCGGTGAGCTCTTACCTCGCCTTTTCACCCTTACCATTTTCATGGCGGTTATTTTCTGTTGCACTTTCCTTAAGGTTGCCCTCACTAGACGTTATCTAGCATCTTTGCTCTATGGAGCCCGGACTTTCCTCTCGCAGATCCTTTCGAATTCTACCAGTGACTATTCAATTTTCCTTGAACTATATTATTATAGCATATCTTAAGTATTTATGCAAATTTAATTTTTTTTAAAAAAGCTTCTTATATAATTCAAAAAAGTCGCATACCACTTTTCTTGTCTGTACCTTCTTGCTAGCTGATTACTATTTTTTTCAATTTGAGTTGATATTGTAGTAGTTTCCCATATATGTTCATCAAACATTTTCTTTAGTTCTATGTTTGCTTCTAGTAATTCATTATTCATAATATACCTTTTTTCATATATATGTATTTTATCTTCATCTACTATTAGAGATAATAAAGCATTTAATACATCTTTTTCACTAGTATCTGAACTGCATATTATTTTAAATAAGTTCATTTTTTTTTGTTCATCTTGACTTCTTTCTTCTAATGGCTTAACTTGTATTGTTGCTAGTTCTTCTGCAGTTTTTACTAACCCTCCAAATAAATTTATATTTTCTATCCATGTTTGTGGATTCAGAGTTCCATTAGGTAATCTAAATTCTATGGTATCTTTATAAGATTCATTTACACTTTGAAAATTTAGACCATAGTATCTTGTTTTTTGTATTGATTTTAATTTATTTATAAAATCTTTAAAATTTTCTTCATTTGCCAAATCAGCATTTTTACTATCTGTGTATTGTTGAATTTTCTTGGATAATGGTATAGCATAATGACCTATAGACTCTTTTCTTGGAAGTTCTCCAGGAACATTACTAATTAGATATAATATTCTTTCAGCATTTGCATATAGTAATATTAAATTTGCATATGATTTTTTTGTTGTTAGATATGATGCACCTATATGTATATGACCACCACATTTTTCAGAAGTTTTTTGTCCTATTTTAATTAGCATATTACATACAGCATAAATATCATATGAATCTACTCCTTTTCCATTTAATTTTGGTGAAACTATTTCAGTTCCTTCTGGTAAAGTAGGTTCATTTTTAGGTCTCCACCCTAATAACCAATCATTAGCAAAAAAATATGAATAATTAAGTTCTCCTTCAGATTCTATTTCTATACCGATTGTCATTTCTTTTGGAAGGTCTATGCTTGGCATTTTTTCTACACCTTTTGGAGTAAAATCATTTCTTAAATACTCTGGATCTCCTGTTTTTTGCATTAATTGTAATCTTTCATATACTTTTAATTTTATTGTTTGGTCAAATACACATTTTTTAATATATTTTGTATCTTTAGTTTCTAATATTAATTGAACTATTTCAAATCTATTTAAATTTAATTTTTCATTGTGTATACATTCATCTAAAAATTCTCTATCATTTATTCCTGATATCAATGCTGTTCTACCATATGGAGTAAGATTTAATTCTTTATTTGTTAGGCAATCTTTTTCAAAATTTATATCTCCTGTTGCTAGTATTAATTGTGCTCTTCCATATTCATCTATCTTTAGTTTCTTGTCAAATATACATTGTTTTATATATTTATTATCTTTTGTTTCTATTATTTTTTTTATCAATTGATACATTTGTTTTCTTGACATATAAAATCACCATTTTTTTCCAGTTATTATCTCGATTGTGATTTTATACTACCAAATACAAAAAAACAATTTTTTTTTACATAACATCATAAAATTTGTATGAATTTAGTTTAATTTTTTAAAAAAAAGTTATACTAATCTAAAAGACTTATGTTATAAATAAAAAATTAGTTTTCATGAAATATTTTTTTATATACTAATAATTTTTATCAGAACGGAGGTTATATGACTTCAAGCATTAATATTTTTAGTAATGAAAAAGGAGAAATAAACAGATTCTTAAGTAAATTTTATAATACAAATTTAGGAATTACTAATGAATTAAAATGGCAAAAACATTATAAAAATCCCATTGAAATGGCAGAGTTAATTGGCGTGTTTATTGATAATTATGAGGATTTTAAAATTAATCTATGGGTATGCTTTGATACAGATGTTTATATACATGTTTCTCATAAAAATGCTGATAAATTGATAAGATATATTTACGAAAGATATCCTTACTAAAAGAGGTGATTGCTTGAATGTACTAAACTAAATAGTTTAGAAGTATAACCACCTCTTTATTTTCATTATATACTATTTCCTCTGATATATTTTTTATTAAATTATAAAAATAAGGCTTCCCATTTTAGGAAAACCTTTTAATTTTAATTCATATTATCAGTGCTTTTTTCATCATTTTCTGGTTCGTTAGATTCTTGTTCTTTTTCTTGTTCCTCATCTATAATTTCATTTTTTAATTCAATTGCTGATTCTGTTGTCTCTTCCCTTGAGTCTACAACTGTAACTTCTACATTTTGTGGCTGTTCTTGCTCTGCTCCACAATATTTACAAAATTTTGCATCTAGCTCAATTTCTTTAAAGCATTTTGGGCATTGCTTTTTATCTTTTAATTCTCTTATTTGTTTTAAATAAGACTCAATTTCAGCTGAAAGTATATCTATTTTTGTACATTCTTCTTCTAAATCCTTTTTTATATCTAATGGTGCTAATGCTGTGTAACTTTCATAAACTTTTTTTCCTATAATTTGGTATAATGAATTTATTTCAGATTTGTTTTCATTCATTTTCATTCTAAGTTTTGCTTCTTTTGCAATTTCTCCTGTTTTTTGGCTAGCTTCTTGATATGTTTTTTTTGCTTTTTGTCCTAATTTATTAAGAAAATCCATTTTATAATAGCCTCTCTTTCTATATAAATTATTATTTATATTATTATAATTAGATTTGTAAAAATTATTCTGATTTTTTATCTCTTGTCATTAGATTTGTTACTGCTTCTTGTGGAGTTAATCCTTCGTATAAAATTTTATATACAATATGTACGATTGGCATATCTACACCATATATTTTGCTTAATTTGTAAGCAACTTCTATATTATCAATGCTTTCTATTGTCATTACAACTTGTTTTTTTGTTTCTTCAAGTGTTAAACCTTTGCCAATTAATTTTCCAGCTTTTCTATTTCTACTGTGCTCGCTTAAACATGTTACTATTAAATCTCCTAAACCACTTAACCCATAAAATGTATCTTTATCTCCTCCCAGCTTTTGCCCTAACCTTGATAATTCATTTAACCCTCTTGTTATTAACGCTGCAAATGCATTATCACCAAGTCCTATTCCTGAAGCAATTCCCGAACAAAAAGCAATAATATTTTTTAAAGCTCCTCCTATTTCTACACCTTTTACATCAGTTGATGTATATATTCTCATTGTATCAGACATAAATGTATCTTGTATTAAACTTAATATTTCTGGATATTTAGATGCGATAACCAAAACAGTTGGCATTAATACTGAAACTTCCTCTGCATGACTTGGTCCAGATAATACACCTATCTTCGTATTTGGAACTTCTTCTTTAAATACTTCATCTAAAGTTAGCAATGTTTCACTTTCGAATCCTTTTGAGCAAATTATTACTGGTTTTTTTCCCAAAAATTTTTTATATTGTTTTAATATATTTCTCGTAAATTTTGATGGTGTCACGTGTAATACAAAATCTGTACCTTCTAATGCTTCTTCAAATGAATTTGTACATATTATATTGTTTGGTATTACAATTTTAGATAAAAATTTACATTTTCTTTCATTATTTATTAAATCTCTTTCTTCTTCTGCAAATGACCATACTTTAATATTATTTTTCAAATTAGCTAAATGCATTGCAAGTGCAATTCCCCAACTTCCACTTCCTATTATACATATATTCTTCATTTTTTTCTCCTTATTAAGCATTTTTATTTTGAAAAGCTTATTTTGTTTTCTTTTCCCTCTAGTATTCTTTTTATATTTTCTCTATGATTAAATGCTACTAAAACTGCTAATAATATACTAAATACTAAATATCCTTTTCCTTCTGATACAGTATAATTTGTATTAATAAATAATACTAATACAGGGTATAAAATTGCTGCTCCTACTGATCCCACTGAAACCATTCTCGTTAAAATTATTAATACTAAAGCAAATACTAAACAAATTAATCCTATTTTCCAATTTACTATAAGAAGTACTCCTAGTGATGTTGCAACTCCTTTTCCACCTTTAAATTGAAAAAATATTGGAAATGTATGTCCTATAACTACTGCAAGCCCAGAAAGTTGCACTAATAAAGATTTATCTACATTTTTTATTATGTTTCCTACTATAATTGCTACTAAAATAGCTACAATTCCTTTTAATATATCACATAATAATGTAAGTGCTGCAGCTTTTTTTCCAACTGAACGAAGCATATTTGTTGTTCCTGCATTTCCACTTCCTTTTTCTCTTACATCAAATCCTGCAATTTTTTTACTTAATATTATTGAAAAGTTAATACTTCCTATTAAATAAGCTATTATTGTTGTTACTATATATGTTGTCATACTAAACCCTCCTTAAATTTCTAAATTTTCTTTTTCTCCTTTTTCACGTGATATTATTCTAATTGGTGTTCCTTCTAGTCCAAATTCTTTTCTGATTTGGTTTACTAAATATCTTTCATATGAGAAATGAAATAATTCCTTATTATTTACGAATATTATAAATGTTGGTGGCTTTGTTGAAACTTGTGTACCATATAATATTTTTAATCTTTTTCCTTTATCAGAAGGTGGTTGAACTATTGCTATTGCTTCATTTATTACTTGATTTAGTAATGATGTTGATATTCTTAATGAATTTTGTTTTTCTACATGATTAATTAAATCAAATAATTTATCTATTCTTTGTCCTGTTTTAGCAGATATAAATATAATT
This sequence comes from uncultured Clostridium sp., assembly GCA_946496575.1. Lineage (GTDB taxonomy): Bacteria > Bacillota > Clostridia > TANB77 > CAG-508 > CAG-269. The sequence goes on from CAMMHE010000007.1 coordinate 27,928, forward strand.
GGAGCATATGATAAATATGATAACTTATTATATATTTCTTTTCTATATTTTTCTAATGTTCCAGTTTGTTTTTCATATTCATCCCACTTATTTACAACTATAATTATACCTTTTCCCGCTTCATGAGCTTCACCTGCGATTTTTGCATCTTGGTCTGTTACACCTTCTAATGCATCTATTAACATTAAACATACGTCTGAACGTTCTATCGCAAGCAATGACCTCATAATACTGAATTTTTCTATTGATTCCGTAATCTTACTTTTTCTTCTTATTCCAGCTGTATCTATAAAAGTATATTTTCCTTTTTCGTTTTCAAAGTCTGAATCTATCGCATCTCTTGTTGTCCCTGCTATATTACTCACAATATTTCTATTTTGTCCTAAAATTTTATTTATTAATGAAGATTTACCAACATTTGGCTTACCTATAACTGCTACTTTTATTCTTTTTATTTCATTTTGTTGTTCTTCATCCTTTGGAAAAAGTTCATATATGGCATCTAGCACATCCCCTATCCCAAGTGCATTTGATGCTGATACTAAATATGGATCGCCTAATCCTAAATTATAAAATTCATATGAATCTTCTTTACTTTTTAAATAATTATCAGCTTTATTACATACTAAAATTATAGGTTTACTTGATTTTTTTAACATTAATGCTATTTCTGTATCTGCTGCTGTAATTCCTTGTTTAATATCTGTTAAAAATACTATAATATCTGCCATTTCGATTGCCATCTGTGCTTGCTCTCTCATTTGTGATATTATAATATCTTCTGATTTAGGTTCAATTCCAGCTGTATCTATTAGTGTAAAATATTTTCCTCTCCAATTAGTTCTTGCATATATTCTATCTCTAGTAACTCCTGGTGTATCTTCTACAATTGAAATTCGACTTCCTACTATATAATTAAAAAATGTTGATTTTCCAACATTAGGTCTTCCTATAATTGCTACTATTGGTTCTGCCATTCTAGGCTCCTCTCTTTTTATATGCTTGAATATTTATAAAATTTCTTTTTAATTCTCTTATATTTTACTATATACACCTAAAAATAGCAACCAGAATTTTAAAAAATATTGCCAAATTTGCTATTTTATAGTATAATTGTATTATGTTAAATGAAAGGATAAGTTTTAATGAAAAGATTAAAAACTTTTGCAAAATATATTCTATTAATTGTTTTATTTTACTTTTTTTCAAATATTTTAATTTTTATAGGTTTAAATACTACATATGATAATATTTACCCTAAAACTTCTATTCCAGAAGGAGTTGTTATTTCTTCTGCAAAAGCTACTTTAGTAAATGGAGAAGTAAAAGGAAATATATCTAGTAAGCTAGATTCAAAATATGTAAAATTTGATTTTTATACTGATATTGATTCTTTAGCGGGAAGTTTTTACTTAAGTGAATCTGAATTAGAAAATGGAAATTTTGAATTTTATTTTAAATTACAAAATATTGAATCATATAGTGTAGAAATAACTGATGAAAAACCAGATACATTAAATTTAGAAGATTTCTCTTTAGAACAATTTAAAGGACATGTTATTTTATCACTACTTTTTGTAGCTATGTTTATATAAAATAAAAAAGTGTTTTAACACTTTTTTATTTTTTACTATATATAAAGTTCTTATTATAAAATACAGATTTTTTCTCAAGTTCTTGTCTCACATAATCTATGCCATACTTTTCAGCCAAAGTTTGTTCATCTGAAAATAAATTTGTTCCTAAACCCAACTTGTTTCCCTCTATTTTGACTCCCAATGCTGCTAAAGTTGTTGGATACATATCCATTGTAAAAAATTTTCTATTAGATGGTTTTTGTGGTTGTATTTTTGAATTTATAAAAGCATTATAAACAGTTCTATCATTATATTCATTTGTTTTTGCTTCATTTTCTACTGATGATTGCATTGTTAAATGATCCCCTGCTATTATAATAGTCGTATTTTCATAAAATGGCTGCTCTTTTATCCAATTCACAAACTCTGCTACTTGTTTACTTGAACATCTAATTACATTACTGTATTGATCTTCAAATATGTTTTCGCATTTTTCACAAATATATCCATCTGTAAAATGAGTATCCACAGTTAAAAGAGTAAAATTAAATGGTTGATTTTGTTTTGATATTATATTTAACTGTTCTTTTGCATACTTAAATAAGTCTGAATCAGAAAACCCCCACCATACTTTATCTTTTTCTTCCATTTTTCCTTCTTTAATTGCAGAATTATAATCCCAAATTTTATAATTTCCATGTTGTTCAAAGTATAGTTTTCTTCCTCCAAATGCACTGTCTGATCCCAATAGTAAATAATTTGTATAGCCATTTTTTTCTAAAATTTCTCCCAATGAATAAGTTCCTGGTAAAAATGTAGCAAATTTATCATATCCATTGTCATCTATGCTTATCTTAAGTGGTACTCCTGCAGTTTGAGATACCATTGCTGCAACAGTCCAGTTTGTTCCTATAACATCATATGCTCCACCGAGCTTTTCAGTATTTGAAAAATTAATATTTTCTTTTGCAATTAGGTTTAATTCTGGTATTCTATCCTGTTCATACATTCCTCCATTTTCTATTGATGTAAATGTATTTTCTATTGATTCTAAATATATATATATAAGATTTTGCTTATCTTCTGGAAATGTCATGTTCGTTTTTGAAGGATCTATATATTCTTGTTCTATAAATGTTGATGCAGTTATTTGATTTTTTATGAATTCTTTAATATTTACTTTAATAAATACACTTGTTACACTAGCAATTACACAAGATATTGATATTACATATAGTATTATTTTTTTAAATTTTTTACTTCTTGCTGATATGGTTTCAAAAAAATATATTATAATACTTGTTGGAATTAGTATTAAAGCTATTCTTAAAAATGTCCAACAAAAATAGTCCCATATCATTCCCATATTTGTTCCTTCAATTGGAACTACTAAATGAAATATTAATTGCTCTAGTGTTACATTTCCAGTGTTATTGTATATCCATTTAATAGAAAAATACGCAAAAAGTGCAAAAAATATTAAAAACACAACTAAAAAGTTTTGTTTTTTAGTAAGTGTTTCTGCTCTTTTTTTATCTTGTTGCATTATACATTCATTTATTATTTCTTGTTTTTCTATATCTTTTACTTCATTTTTTATAATAGTTTCTTGTTTCATTTGTTTCTCCTTAAAATTTTGTTTTCATAATTGTATTTTAACATAAAAATTTTGGATTTTCAAGATTCGACATATATTTACATAATATTGCAAATAATTTAAATAAAAAGAGATAGTTTTAAACTATCTCCATTACATTATTATACATTTGTAGTAGGATATACACTAACTTGTTTTTTATCTCTACCCTTTCTTTCAAACTTTACATTTCCATCTACTAAAGCAAATAATGTGTCATCACTACCTTTACCTACATTAGTTCCTGGATGTATTTTTGTTCCTCTTTGTCTTACTAAAATATTTCCTGCAAGTACAAATTGTCCATCTGCTCTTTTTACACCAAGTCGCTTTGACTCACTATCTCTACCATTATCAGTACTACCTTGACCTTTATGATGTGCCATGCTTGTTCAACTCCTTTCAGTTTATATATCTCTTATCCTTTTATTAAATCTAATCTAGAAAATTAAGCTTCTATCTTTTCAGCTTTTTCTGTTTTTTCTACCTTTTTAGTTGTTGCTGTTGAAGCAGTTTTAGAAGCGGTTTTAATTGATGTAATTTCTACTTTTGTGTAAGGTTGTCTATGTCCTTGTTTTCTTCTATAATTCTTTTTAGCTTTCATTTTAAAAACAATAATTTTTTTAGCTTTTCCATGAGAAACTACTTTACCTTCAACTTTTACGCCTTTTACATAAGGATTTCCAACTTGTACTTTTCCATCATTAGATACTAATACGACATTTTCAAAAGTAACTTTTTTTCCTTCTTCTGCATCTAATTTTTCAAAAAATACTATATCTCCCTCTGCTACTTTGTATTGTTTGCCACAACTTTCAATTATTGCGTACATTTAAAATGCACCTCCCTTGTTCGTATACTCGCTAATCCAAAATCGTAGGTAGTTAGATTAACTTTTAGATACCTTGATTAAGCGGATTACAGTTATCTATTTTAACATAATTCATTTTATTTGTCAATCAAAATCTACCTTTTTTTATATCTTCTACCAATTTAGCTTTTATTTGGCTTGGAAGTAAATTTATATTTTCAATATTTTCTCTTTCAACTATTTTAGGTATATAATTTCCTCTATTTGAATATTTAGGATCTCCGCTAAATTCTGGTCCATCACCTGTTCCTAATTTTCCTGATATGTATTTACATAGAAAAAAATATTCCATTTGACCTATTTCTTTATTGTCTAGTTCATATAGCTTTTCTATTACTTCAATATCTACTCCAAGTTCTTCTTTTATTTCCCTTATTATTGTTTGCTCTAGTGTTTCTTCTGCTTCTACTCCTCCACCTGGGAAAGTATAATAATCCGTCATTCCAGTTATTTTGTTATTAGTTCTATGTATCAATGCCAATCCATCTTCCATTGGTAGTATTGCTGCTGACCTGACTCTCATTTTCATCCTCCTTTTAAGTTTCTTCTACCTTTTTTATCCCTCTCTCCTGAAGAAATTCTATAAGTTGTATTGTTTGATCTCCATATGTAATATAATAATTGCTATTTCCAGATGTTACTGATATGTATACAGAATCTAATATATTTTGAAGTACATCTTTACCTTCTAGAGTTATTAACCCATATTTTCCATTTAAATTTACTACAAGTAAATTAAAGTTCTTTATTTCTAAAACTCCATATGTATTAGGTACTTTGCTATTAGAACATCCTAAAGCATCATATATAAAATCTGTTATTTTATTTCCTTCAATATCAAATATTGCCCATTTATTATTATTTTTAACTGGTATTATTTTGTTAAACAATATATATCCATTTGTAACACCATTTTTATCGTATGCAGACACATCTATTCCTATCTGTGCATATTCAGGATGTATTACTATATCACCATTTACATCTAATACTCCATAAAGATTTGATGACTGTATTATATAAAATATATCATTATTATTTGTTACTTCTTGAATATTATCATATATTAAGCTTATTTTTGTTGTCTTATCTTCTGAAATAATTCCTTTTTTTCCATTACTACTAACTAAAAAATCTGATGTTTTTCTTAAATATTTTATATCATCATATTTAGTTTCAAGTATAATTTCTCCAGATGTATTTATTACTCCATAATTTTCATTTGAATTTTTAACTATTATCATATTATCAAGTATTGCTGTTTTATTTTCAAATGTTTCTTCTTCAATTGGTGTATATCCTTTAGATTTTGCATAATTTGACCATGACATATATAAATATGTTAATGTTTGTATATTTATATTGTTTTTTTCTGTATTATACTCAAATACAATATTAAATGCATCTTGTGCACCATCAGAATTTATACAAAGTTCTCCATTTATTTGTGTTATTGGCTCATTTATTTTAATTTGTTGCGACTGTCCATCAACTACTTTTGTTAATATATTTGAATTTAACTCAAAAGAAACCAATTCTTCTTCATTTTCAATATAACACTTATCTGTATCTTCTGAACGTGTTATATAATCTCCATTATATGTATTATATTTTAGATATTCTCCCATTTTTCTTATTGGTATATAGATTTTATTATTTTCCTCTATTATAAAAATTGATTCTAAATCACTTGCATCTACATTATCTAAAGTAACTGTAAGTATAGTATTTCTTAAATATAGAATGGTTGCTATTACAATTACACATAATATTATCAATATAGCAATAACTATTGCTATTATTGTTGTAGATTTAATTTTTTTTCTCTTTTTAGGTTTTAGTATCTCTTCATCAAATAATTCCATTTTTTATCCTCCAAATATTTGGCATTTTATTTTCTATAGCCATATTCTTTGTAAAACTCTTCTTTAAATGTATTTAAATTGTCATTTTCTATAGCTTCTCTAATTTTTTCCATAAGTTTCGTAAGAAATCTCAAATTATGAATTGATAATAATCTGACTCCAAGTATTTCATTTGCTTTTATTAGATGTCTTATATAAGCTCTTGTATAATTTTTACAAGTATAGCAGTCACAATTTGTATCTAATGGATTCCAATCTCTTTCATAAGTTGCATTTCTTACAACTACTTTGCCATTCCATGTCAATGCAGTTCCGTTTCTTGCTATTCTGGTTGGAAGCACACAATCACACATATCAACTCCTCTAATTACTGCTTCAATTAAATAATCTGGAGTTCCTACTCCCATTAGATATCTAGGCTTATATTCTGGCAAAAATTTAGTTGTATATTCTAATATTTCACACATTAATTCTTTTGGTTCTCCTACACTTAATCCTCCTATAGCATATCCAGGAAAATCCATTGCAACTAAATCTTTTGCTGATTTTTCTCTTAAATCTTTATACATTCCACCTTGCACTATTCCAAATAGTCCTTGTTTATCTGCTTTTTTATGTGCAAGTCTACATCTTTCTGCCCATCTTGTTGTCCTTTCCATTGAATTCCTTGCATATTCATATGTTGATGGATATGGGCAACATTCGTCAAAAGACATTATTATATCTGCTCCTAATGAATTTTCAATTTCCATTACTTTTTCAGGAGTAAACATGTGCTTACTTCCATCTAAATGTGACTTAAATTCTACACCATTTTCTGATATTGTTCGCAAATCCGATAAGCTAAATACTTGAAAGCCACCACAATCTGTAAGTATTGGCCTTTCCCAGTTCATAAATTTATGTAATCCACCAGCTTCTTCTACAATTTTGTGACCAGGTCTTAAATACAAATGATATGTATTTGATAATATTATTTGTGCTTTTACTTCTTCTTTTAATTCTTCTGGGGTCATTGATTTTACAGTGGCTTGTGTTCCAACAGGCATAAAAATAGGTGTTTCTATATCTCCATGTGGTGTGTGTATAATTCCTCTCCTTGCTCCTGTTTGTTTACATATATGAAGCAGTTCATATGTTATTGGTTGTTTCATCATTTTCTCCTTCTATATTTGCATAATTATATTTTAACAAATGGTCAAATAAAATGCAATGCTTTCTTTTTATTTATTAAGAAAACAGGAAGTAACTTAAATAAGTAACTTTCTGTTTTTGTTAAAATCTAATATATTTACTGCATTTTTTCTTTAATTTTTACTAATGTATTTAATGCATCAATTGGTGTAAGTTCATTTAAGTTAATTTTATCAATCTCATGTGCTATTTCTGCTAATTTATAATTAAACATATCAAATTGTCCTTCTACTACCTTTTTAGGATTATTTTCTTCTTGCTTTTTGTTTAAGATCATACTTTTCCTTTCTAAAGATTTTAGTATTTCATTTGCTCTATTAGTAACTACTTTCGGAACGCCTGCTAGTTTTGCAACATGTATTCCATAACTTTCGTCTGTTCCTCCATGTTCTATTTTTCTCAAAAAAATTACATCTTCTCCTTTTTCTTTTACTGCCACATGGTAATTTCTTACTCCATCTTGCTTTTCTTCTAAATTTGTAAGTTCATGATAATGTGTTGCAAATAATGTTTTTGCTCCACATTTTTGTTTATCTGCAATATATTCTGCAACAGCCCATGCAATTGAAAGTCCATCATATGTAGATGTGCCTCTTCCTATTTCATCTAGTATTACTAAACTGTTTTGTGTTGCTTCTTTCAGTATTTGAGCAACTTCCATCATTTCTACCATAAATGTGCTTTGTCCCATACTTAAGTCATCAGATGCTCCAACTCTTGTAAATATTTTATCTACTACTCCTATATGTGCGTATTGCGCTGGAACAAAACTTCCTATTTGAGCCATGAGTACAATTAATGCTACTTGTCTCATATAAGTTGATTTTCCTGCCATATTAGGGCCTGTTATTATTGCTAATCTATTTTGCTGTTTATCTAAATAAGTATCATTTTCTACAAAACTTCCGTATGGCAATATTTTTTCGATTACTGGATGTCGCCCTCCTTTTATATCTATAATTCCACTCTTATCAATAATTGGAATATTGTAATTCATATCTTCTGCGACTTGTGCAAATGAATTTAGTACATCTAGTGTGGAAACTATTTCAGCAGATTTTTGCAATCTTTTTATATTTTTTGCAATTTCATCTCTAATCTTTATAAATAAATTATATTCTAAATTTATTACTTTTTCTTCTGCCCCTAATATTTGATCTTCTAATTTTTTTAATTCTTCTGTTATATATCTTTCTCCTGTTGTTAAAGTTTGTTTTCTTATATATCTTTCTGGAACTTGTGAAATTAAAGATTTTGTAACTTCTATATAGTATCCAAATACTTTATTAAAACCCACTTTTAATGTTTTTATTCCTGTTAGCTCTTTTTCTCTTTGTTCTAATTCTACAATCCAGTTTTTTCCTTCTGTTGTTGCAGTTTTCAATTTATCTATTTCTTCATCAAATCCAATTTTTATTATTCCGCCATCTTTTATTGTTATTGGTGGGTCATCTATTATTGACTTTTCAATTAACTCCCATATATCTTGTAATTCATCTATATTTTCATATAATTCTTTCAAATATACTGATTTACATGTTTTTAGACATTCTTTTACTTCAGGCAATTTTGAAATAGAAATTTTTAAAGAAACCATATCTCTTGCATTGCTATTTCCATAAGCCATCTTTCCTACTAGTCTTTCTATATCATATATTTTTTTTAAACTTTCTGTTATATCTCCTCTTAATATCATGTCTTCTTTTAGTTCTTTTACTGCATTTAACCTTTTTTGAATTTCTTCAATATCTATTAGAGGGTTATTTATCCATCTTCTAAGCATTCGGGCTCCCATAGATGTAGAAGTTTTATCTAAAACCCAAAGTAAAGTTCCTTTCTTTGTTTTATCTCTTAATTTTTCAGTAATTTCTAAATTTCTTCTGGCATTTACATCTAGTGACATATATTTAGATATATTATATATTTGTATTTTATTTATTTGTTGTAAACTTGTCATTTGAGTTTGATTTAGATATTCTAATAATGCATTTGTAGATGCGATTGATAGATTTTTTTCTTCAGGTTTGTCAATTTTGTTTTGGTTATAATCTACAAATAAATATTTTTCTTTCAAATCACTAATTTTTTCAGAAAAGTATTTGTCTGAAAATTTTGTAATATAGATTTCAAATCTTTCTTTTATTTTATTTAATTCTTCTGTACAATCATACATAAAACTATTTGATATTATTTCTGATGGTGAAAATCTAGCTATTTCATCCAACAATATCTCAAAATTATTTGTATCTCTTATTTCACTTGTATAAAATTCTCCTGTTGAAATATCACATATACTTATTCCAAAAAATATTCCACTCTTATATATAGACATTATATAATTATTTTTTCTTTCTTCAAGCATATTTGATTCTACTAACGTTCCTGGTGTTAATACTCTTATTACTCCTCTTTCAACTATTCCTTTTGTAGTTTTTGGATCAGTTAATTGCTCACATATTGCTACTTTATAACCTTTAGCTATTAATTTTGATGCATAATTTTCTGCTGCATGAAATGGTATTCCTGCCATAGGTGCTCTTTCAGCTTGACCACAATCTTTGCCAGTTAGTGTTATTTCTAATTCTCTAGATGCTGTTATTGCATCATCAAAAAACATTTCATAAAAGTCACCTAGCCTATAAAATAATATACAATCTTTGTATTTTTCTTTCGTCTCTAAATACTTTTGCATCATAGGGGAATATTCTGCCATTCATTTGCCTCCTTTATTGTTCTATAAGTTTTCCTTTTAAGTACCACATATGTTCTGATACTATTTTTACATTTATTACTTTTCCTATTAGTCTATCTGTTCCATCTAATATTACTACTTTATTGCTATCTGTTCTTCCTGTATACATCTGTTGATTATTTTTACTTTTTCCTTCTACTAATATTTTTTGCGTTGTACCAATATATTTTTGATTATTAATTTCTATTTGACTTTCAACTAATGTTTTTAACTTATTAAATCTTATATGCTTTATTTCATCAGGTACTTGATTTTTCATTTCTGCCCCTGGAGTACCTTCTCGAATTGAATAAATAAACATATAAACTTGTTCGAATTTCACTTTATTTATCACACTTAATGTATCTTTAAAGTCTTCCTCTGTTTCTCCTGCAAATCCTACTATTACATCTGTTGATAAAGTTAAGTTTGGTATTTTATTTTGCATTTTTTCAACTAGTGTAAGATATTGTTCTTTTGAATATTTTCTATTCATTGATTTTAATATTTTAGTAGACCCTGACTGAAGCGGTAAATGAATCAATTTACAAACTTTTTCACATTTTGCAATTGCTTCTATTACATCATCAGTGAAGTCTTTTGGATGTGGTGATATAAAACGTATTCTTTCTATTCCATTAATTTTATTTATTGCATTAAGTAAAGTTGCAAATGAATTTATGCCTTTATATTCCTCTCCTGTTTCCTTCCATTTTTCAGCTACTAGGTAAGAATTTACATTTTGACCTAACAATATTATTTCTTTATATCCTTGTTTTGCTAGGTTTTCTATTTCTTCTAATATATCTTTTGGATGCCTACTTCTTTCTCTACCACGCACATATGGAACTATACAATAAGTACAAAAATTATTACAACCATACATTATTGTTATTGATGCTTTTAGATTATTATCTCTTTTTATTGGTAAACCTTCATATATTTTGCCATCTATGTCTACAATATCTTTAATTTTCTTTTTATTTTTTAAAATATTGTATAAATCTTCTGGAAATTTATGAAGAGTATGTGTTCCAAAAATTATGTCTACAAATGGATATGATTCATGTATTTTATCAGTCATATTCTTTTCTTGCATCATACATCCACCAATTGCAATTATTATTTCCTTTTCTTGTTTTATCTTTTTTAATTCACCTAATTTTCCAAACAATTTATCTTCTGCATTTTCTCTTACACAGCATGTATTAAATATTACTAAATTAGCATCATTAAAATTTTGAGTATATAAATAGCCCATATCTTCTATCATTCCAGATAGTTTTTCAGAATCATTTTCGTTTAACTGACATCCAAATGTTAATATTGTATATTTTAATTTTTCTTTTGAATTTTCATTTATTTTTTTCACTTCTTCTATAAATTGTATTTGATTTTTTACTTCTTGTTTTGTGTCCATTTTACTTACCCTTCTTTTTAATTATCATTGCCAATTTTATAACATTTTTCTTCATTTTTCAAGGGTTAAAATAAACTTAGCGTCAATTTTCTTCATTTCCACATTGTGGACATTCCCATTTATTATTTTCATTAAGTATAATTTCTCCATCATAACCACAAGCACTGCAACAATTTGAAATATTATTAAATTTTATACATTGTATATTATCATATATATACTTTACTATTTTTTCAATGGAATTTATATTCTTTGACATATTAGGTATATCTATATAAGAAATCCCACCTCCTGAAGATATTTTTTCGAATTCACTTTCAAATGAAAGTTTGGTAAATAAATCCAAGTTTTCTCTACAATCTACATGATAAGAACTAGTATAATATCCTTTATCAGTAATGTCTTTGATATCTCCAAATTTTTCTTTATCAATTTGTGCGAATTTATGACATAATTTATTTGATACTATTCCATATATTGTAAATCCAAGACCTGTTTCTTTATTCCATTTATCTGTTGTATTTTTTAAATGCTTTATTAATTTTATTGCAAATTCGTGTCCTTCTTTTGCGGTATGTGATACCCCTTTTACTAATTTTGTTGTTTCATATATTCCAACATAACCTAGTGATAATGTTGAGTAATTGGATTTTAATAGCTTATCTATTTTTTCTCCTGATTTTAATCTTGAAATCGCTCCATATTTCCAAAGGATTGGGCTTACCTCTGAACTAGTTCCAAGTAAAGAATAATGCCTACACATTAATGCTTCTTTACAAAGATCTAATCTCTCATCTAAAATTTCCCAAAATTTTTTTTCGTTTCCTTCTGATATAATTCCTATCTGTGGTAAATTTATGCTTACTACTCCCTGATTAAATCTTCCTTCAAACTTGTAATTTCCGTTTTCATCTTTCCATAAAGGTAGAAAATTCACAGTTCCCATTGGACTAAAAATATTTCCTCCATAGTTTTCATGCATTTTTTTTGCAGAAATATAAGTTGGATACATCCTTTTGGCTGAACATTTTATAGCAATTTTAGTTAGATAATCATATTTTCCACCTCTTAAACAATTGTGTTCATGTAATACATATACTAATTTAGGAAAAGCTGGTGATGAAAAATTTCCATCTTCATTTTTTATTCCTTGATATCTTTGTTTTAATATTTCTTCGATTATTAGTGCATTTTCTTGTATATATTCATCATCTTTATCTAAATTTAAAAATAGTGTTACAGATGGCGAATTTCCATTTGTTGTTATTAATGTATTAATTTGATATTGAATTGTTTGTATGCCTTGTTTTAATTCACTTCTTATTCTTGTTTGTGTAATTTCTTCAATTATTTCTTTTGATAATTTATTTTTATATTCTTCATTTAATTTCTTTTTTAATTCTATATAAGTTTTTCTTAAATATTTTCCTAAATGGCTTATATCTATAGATTGCTCACCATACTGACAACTTGCAACAGATGCTATTATTTGAGTCATTACTATACATGCAACTTGAAATGTATGTGGACTTTCTATTAAATTTCCGTTAATAACTGTTCCATTTTCTAGCATATCTTTTATATTTACTAAACAACAGTTAAACATTGGTTGTAAAAAATAATCTGAATCATGAAAATATATAATACCATCTTCATGAGCTTTTGAAATTTTTTCTGGTAATAATATTCTTTTAGTTAAATCTCTCGATACTTCTCCTGCTATTAAGTCTCTTTGTGTTGATACAATTGCTATATTCTTTCTTATATTATTATTTAATTCAGACTTATTTGTATTTCTAATTATACCTAAAATAGATTCATCTGTTGTGTTTTGTTTTCTTACTAAAGCTCTTGTATATCTATATACTATATATTTTTTTGCAAGCTCAAATTTCTTGAACTCCATAAGTTTTTGTTCTATAATGTCTTGAATGTCTTCTACTAATATTCTTTTTTTGCCTAATTCTTCAATATATTCTATTATTTTTTCTATATCTTCTTCGTTTGCTTTTTCTGTTTTTCTAACTTCTTTATTTGCTTTCTCTATTGCTATAACAATTTTTTGTCTGTCATATTCTACAGCTCTTCCATCTCTTTTTATTACTTTCATTTTTATAGCATCTCCTTTTATTTATTATTATTTTTATATTATATTACTATTTTCTAAAATTATTTGTTGCAAAAATCACATAGTTGCAATATAATATTCTTGTAACATTTGTAACTAATTTGTAATTTTCTGGGAGGATTATATGTCAGATAACTTTCAAATGAAAAGCTTTGTACATGCGTTTTCTTCTAATTGTTCTAAAGTAAAAATTAAAGAATTTTCAAAAGGAGAAACTATTACAACTTATATAGAAAAACGAAATCAGTTTTGTATTTTGGAAAATGGTGAAGCTGACCTTATACGTTATGATTTTAATGGAACTAAAACTATAATAGGACATTTTTCTGAAAATGATATCTTTGGTGAAGTTTTTTATCCAACCAATACCAATAATGAATTATTTGTGCTAGCTAAAACTGATTGTAAAGTATTGTTTTATTTATATGACGATATTACTACAAAATGTAAAAGAAATTGCACTTTTCACAAGGATTTATATGATAATTTTTCTAAATTACTATTAAACAATATAATTGATTTAAATACTCGTATCGAACTTTTGTCTAAACGTAATATTCGTGATAAACTTATTTCGTATTTTAAAATATTGTCTTCTAAAAAGTTAAGCAAAAATATTACTATTCCTTTTTCTTATACAGATTTAGCAGATTATTTAAGTATTGATAGAAGTGCTATGATGAGAGATTTAAAGACTCTTTCAGATAGTGGAATTATTGAGAGAAAGGGAAATAAAATTAAACTTCTTACATAAAAATATAGAAGAAAAAGAAATTTTTTACTTTTCCTTCTATATTAAATTTTATTTAACTTATTTGAAAAATTAAAGGATCAATTAATTTATAATTATTATCAAAAGGGTTTTCATTAATGTAAATTTGTTTTTGATTTGCTAATTTTTTAAATTCTTGTTTTGTTTTTTCATTTTTAGTTAATATAATTAGTATTTTGTTAAAACTGTTTTCAATCATAGCAATAGCCTCTTCTATATTTAGTTCTGAATAAGATTCTATCATTATTGCATTATTGTCAGCATATTTATATATAATATCTAATAAATCATCAAATTCTTCAGAATCACAATAAATGTCAATAGAATTTAAACTATAAAAAAACAAATTTTGAATTTTCTTTCTTTTATAAAAATTATATTTATTTATATCATCTATAACTATTACTATGTTTTGCTTTTGCACTTCTTCTATAGGCATATTACTAAATAAATAAATTCTATTTTTTATTTTATATCTTCCTAATATTAAATTTATAATATCAACTATTATATTATTTGTTCCTAACATATTATCACTACAATCTAATGTTATACTTATTTGTTCAATTATTGCTAATATACATATATTTAAAGTTATATATGGATTTCCATTATATTTTATAAAATTTGTAGTAGAGCTAATTTTTGTTTTGGCAGTATATCCTTTTGTTTTTATTTTTTCAATAATATTTATAAGTTCAGAAAATTCGAATTTCATTTTACAATATTTAGAATCTATTTTTTTAATTTTCTCTATTTCTTTTCTTTTTAAGAAAATTTCTGATTTAATATTTTCTAATATAAATAATTTATCTTGAATTTGTTCATTTATTACTAAATCACTTTTGAAAATATTTTTCATATTTATTTTTCTTCTCCTTGCATCCTTGATTTAATAGATTCTTGTTTAATTTCTTCAAATGCTTTTAAGTCTTTTTCTGTATATCTGGTGTTTTGTGGATTTATTTCAAGTCTTTCTTGTAATGCATTTTCCCATGCACTTATTCCTGAATGTGCAATCCAGTGATTTGGATCTCTTGTTTTCCACCATCTTTGTGTCAGTTGTGTTCTATCAATTTTTCCATCTTTGATTAATTCAGGTTTCATTTCTATAAATTCTTCTTCTGACATTAAATATGTAGCAGATTCATTGTCTGTTTTTATTTCTATAAGACCACTTTGTCTATTTCTTGAGACTTTATGCATTTTTTCTATTAACACAGTTCCCGTATTTCCAACATTAGGAAAATGAAAAACTAAATGTCCGTCTGTTATTCCTTCTTCAATATAGAAATCTTTATCTATAGATGCTAATAATTTATATTTTGTACCTGGATCTCTTACTTTTATACTTGGATTTGATGTCCCTTCAGTATTTTGAACTCTTCTTTTTCCTGTTGTTGTTGTATGTGATCCTTGTGATACTAAAGCTTCTTCGATATGAAAGTATTGTGAAAGATCTCTACGTATCTCTATTTTTTCTTTATCTTGTCCCTCAAATATTGTACTTACAATCATGAATTGGTATGCATAACTCATTTTTGGACAATTTATAAATGCTTTTTTTATGACATTTGCATCAAGCATCCCTATATCATATAGATATTTTGCATCAGTAGGTTTTAGACTTTCTGTAGATAATAATTCTTCTATGATTATTTCTCCTCCCCAGTCAACTGCTACTTGTAACGGTATTATTCCTAATCTATATAATGAGGGTATATCTTTGCTTTCTATTTTATCTCCTATTTCAGTAATTATATCTTCTCCCATTTGTATTTGTTCTTCTTGTGTTTGATTTAATGTTACAACCTTTCTATATGCCAATGTAATTCTATCTAAATCTTTTTGAGCTTTTGCTTTTTCTTCTCCTTGGGTTTCTTTCCATTTTATGTATTTTTCAAATACGGCTATTCCGGAAATAACATCTTTGTTAGTTCCTCTTATTTCTATTAAATGTTCTACCCCTATTATTTCCCTTTCAAATAATTCAAATAATTCATCACTTTCAACTTTGCATTTACTACATAATAAACTTAATAATTCTATTGAACAATAACCTGTATTTAATATATCATTTAAAATAGTTTGTTTACCATATTTTAAAGAATCCATTTTTAAAAACAAAATATAATTTTCTGGATTATTATGTAAAATTCCTAATTCTTCTGTAGATGATAATTGTAATGCCTTATATTCTTCAGGTGTAAGTGAATTCAATAAACGTGTTCCTGTAATTAATTGAGTTTTCGTTTCATTTATCTCATTTTGTGTCATAAAATGCATTGTCTTTTCATCTGAATCTGTAGGCACAAATCTTTTCATATCTTTTTCAATACTTTTTACAGAATAATTTTGATGCATTACTCCACCTGTATCAATCCTTGTCATTAACTTTAATTTTGCTTTTCTATCAACATGTTTTAATATTGTTTCTAATCTTCTATACACTTCATCTGAATTTGAGTCTGATATTCTACCTTCTTCTAAAGCTTCTATGTATCTATAATAAGAGCATAGTAATAAAGCATCAAAGTTTACTTTTCCAATATAAGTTGTTAGAACTTCTTCCATTTGTGATAAAAATTGTTCAGCAGGTATATCTTTTGTTGCTTCGTCTAGCTTTCTTGTTTTATATAATTGTTTTGTTTTCTCTACACCATATTGAGGTAATTTTACCAAAGTATTATTTTGTATTATAGTTCTTAATGCTTTACCAACTGGAAGTCGATATGGAATAATTCCTTCAATATCTTCTAATTGTAATGATTGCAAAATATTTAGAAAATTTTCGTCTTTTTTCAACTCTTCAAGTCTTTTTGCATTTTGCTCTTGTTTTTTTTCTTCATCTTCTTGTACTTCTAAATCACTTAATACTGTCATTTTTTCAATTGTACCTGTAGGACTCCAATCAAAATAAATTCTATCATACTCTTTTCCTTGTAGTAATTTTTCTATGCATGAAATAGCTTTTTTTAATCTATCACCTTCAGTTTGTTTAATAATTAACGGATTTCCATTTGGTAGAGATCCCATATCTTTATAATTTTTTAAACAGGTCACTAAAAAGTTTGTAACATCTATTTCTTGTGCATGATCCAATAAAAAGCTGTAGAGCTTATTAGGCTCCTCTAATATTTCACTAATATTTATTCCTTTTATATAATTATAATTGGGATCTTTAAAAATATTTGCAAATGTATTTTCTGTTAATAATGGTATGAAATCTTCTGTGTTTAATATTTCAAAAATATTCATTTTTTTCCTCTTTCTATAATTTAAATTTACATAATTAATATTTTACCATAATTTTTAAAATTTTTCAAGATATGCAAAGTATACTATTTTATTCCTTCACAGGTATAAAATTTTTTGCAAATTTGTATTTGTCTCTGTTTTTTATGTAAAAATAACCAATTATTGAAAATGTAATAGCTCCTATTAGGTTTACAAATAAATCTTCCATAGTATCATTTATTCCTACATCTAAATATCCTCCATCTATAACTACCAGCTCTTTACCATCTTTATCATATAACACTGTTTTTTCAATATCTTTTATAATTACAGTATTGTTAGATTTTTTTGGATCTAATTCAACAGTTGCTAATGTTGTAATCAAAGTATCTTTTTGCATATCAAATAAAAACACTTTATCAGCAATATATTCATAAAATTCCCAGCATACACCTACTGTCATACTAAAGCAAAAAGCTACTATTGTAACATATATAGGAGATAATTTTAATTTTTTGCTATTTTTATTTAATAAATCAACTAATGAAAATCCTACTGCTGCACATAAAAATCCGTTTATTGTATGTAATATGACATCCCAATTTGGTATATTTCCATAGAAATTATAAATTTCTCCCAAAATTTCTGCTGAAAATATGAATAGATATATTATTATTTCTAATAAACTTGGCAATGTTATTTTTAATTTAGTCTTTATTAATGTTGGAATTGTAAATAAAATTAGTGATACTATACATAAGAATGCTCCATTAATATCTCCTCTTATTATTTGCCTTATCATACAAAATATTACAAGTGTACGTAATACTATGTATACAACAATACTACTTTTATTGCTCTGTTTATATACATCTTTTAATTTTTTTTCTGCACTAAATCTCATTTTTATTCCTCTCTTTCGATTGTTATATCTCATTTATTGTGTTAGATATTTTGTGTTTTTCAATTTATTCAACACTTTTTAGACTTTCTATCATGTCTATCTTTTTTAGGATAAAATGGATTATTCTATTAACAATAATTGAAAATGACATTGTTAAAATTGTTGCAAATAAATAACTCCAAACTGATATTCTTATTATAAATCTCAATTTATCTATTTCAACACTTGCAATTATTGCGTTTGTCAAAAAAGTTCCAAAAATTAACCCTAAAATAATTCCAATTACTGTGAATATTATGTTCTCTTTGTTTATATAGTTATCTACTTCTCTATCATAAAATCCTAAAACTTTTAGTGTTGCAAGCTCTCTTTGTCTTTCACCTATATTTATATTTGCTAAATTATATAATACAACAAATGCCAGTAATGCTGACGCAACTATTAATATTATAACTACATAATTCATTGTAACTAATGTATTTTCAATTGATGTTATTAGAGTAGATACTTCTGATATAGAAGCAACTCCACTAATATTTAAGATTTCTTCTGAAATTCTACTTTTTGTTTGTTCATTCATGTCTTTAATATTAATTAACATAGTATTAGTTTTATAAGATTTTATATTTGATTCATAAAAATCTTGTGACATGTATACATAATGCAAAACATAATTTTTAGTTATTGCATCAATCTTCATTTTATGTTCAATGTTGTCACTATCAATTAATGTAATTTCATCTCCCATTTTAACATTTAAAAATTCTGCTACTTTATCAGTTATTATTATTCCATTATCACTTAAATTTACTTTTTCTCCGTTTATAACATCATTTAAACTAAAGACATTTTCTATTTCATAATTTTTATTTGGTACAAATATGGTTACATCATAATTTGAGCTTTGATTTTTAAGTTTTCCAGTAGCAGTATGTATTTCAGTATAATTTTCTATTTCTTGGTTTGAATCTAAATATTGTTTTAATTCACTTATATTATTTGTATCTGATAAAGAAACCATCATCTCGTATTTAAAAATTTCACCATATTGTGCTGATGGGATATCTGTTATAGAATCTCTAATTCCAAATCCTGTAAGCATAAGTCCAGTACATCCTGCAATTCCTACAATTGTCATTACTGCTCTTTTTTTGTATCTAAATATATTTCTAACAGTAATCTTTTGTGAGAAATTTAATCTTTTCCAAATGATAGAAAGTTTTTCTAACATTATTTTTTTGCCATTTTTAGGTGGTTTTGGTCTCATAAGAGATGCTGGCATTTCTTTTAATTCTTTATAAGCTACTAATATCGTTGCTCCACCTATACACGCAAAAGCAAATAATATTCCTTTTAGTCCAATTGCTAATTGATATGAAACATAAAATTCAGGCATTTGATATATTGTTGAGTATATAATCCAAACAATGTTTGGTAAAAGATAAAAACCTACTGTCATTCCTATAAATCCACCTATTATACAAGCTAAAAAAGCATATAATATATATTTAGAAATTATTTGTATGTTTGTATATCCTAATGATTTTAAAGTTCCTATTTCTATTCTTTCTTCTTCTATCATTCTTGTCATTGATGTTAAGCTTATTAAAACTGCAACAATATAAAATATTACAGGAAAAATCTTTGATATATTTGACATTGTTTTTATAGCATCAAAAATATTTGTATATCCTATGTTGTCTAATCTATCTTGTATATACCATGTGGCTTTTTCTATTTTATTTATTTCGTCTTTAGCATTATCTAATTCTTGCTGTGCTTCTTGTAATTTATTATTTGCTTCTGTTTTTGCTTCTTGCAATTCATTTTCACTTTGAGTTATTTCTTCTTTTGCTGACTCAATATCCTTTTTCCCATCAAGAATTTTTTGTTTGGCAGCTTTAATTTCTTTGTTTGCTTTTTGTTTATTTTCTTCTAAAATATTTTTTTGTTTTTCTAACTCATTTCTAGCATTATCTAGTTCTGTTGAGCTTGAAATTATTTTATTTTCTGCATTTTTAATCTCAATTTCAATCTGATTTTTTTGTTGTTCTAATTGGTTTAGAGTTTCTTGCGTAGAAATAATTTTATTATCTATTTCAGTAGTATCTAAACCATTTTGTTCCATTTGTTTTTTTGTATTTTGCAATTCTTGTATAATCACTTTTGTTGATGCTATACTTTCACTTAATTTTTCTATTAATGCATTTGCTTCTGCTTTACTTTTTTCAAATTCTTGCCTTCCTTTTTCTAATTCTTCTGATTTTGCAGTAATCTCTTTTTCAGCCTCTTTTATCTTATTTTCTGCATCTTCAAATTGTTTTTCTGCATTTTTTTCTTGTGTGTTAAGTTCTGATTCAGATTTTTTTAATTCGTTTTCAGAATTACTAATTTCTGTTTTTGCATTTTCTATTTTGGTTTCGGCATTTGATATTTCTTGTTCAACCTCTAATTTTTTATCATCATATTGTTTTTGAGCATCTTCTAATTTATTATTTGCACTATTTACTAATTGATTATATCTAGAGTTTTGTCTTTCCTCTTTAATATTTTCAATTTCTTTGATTGTAGAATCAACTAATTCAAGATATTCTTCACTGTTTGTAACTTCTTTATCTGCATTTTTTACAGTTGCACAAAGTTCAGTATAATAATCCATATTAATTACATCATCATTTACATATATAAAAAATTCTATGTTTCCATTTCCTATTGAGGTATTACCTCTTTCAGTAGATATATATAATGGAGATTCTACTATACCAACTACTTTTAATTCTTTTTGCATAAATATGGATGTTCCATCTTCATTTGTATCATCATTTTGTAATTTTATTGTTTTACCTATGTATTCTTCTAAATTACCATTTATTGAATACCTCTTGTCTAATAAACATTCATTAGAATTTTGTGGTAAATTTCCAGATAATATTACAGGTATATTAACATTTTCATTGTATTCTATTACTTTACATATACTTTCTTTATCATTAAATTCTACTATTGAATCTTTTGTTTGTATTCCATATACATTTTCTATCCCCTCTATTTTTTGTATTTCTTCAATGTCTTCTTCTGTTAATCCTAAAGTTGAGATTATATTTATATCATGCATTTTTGTATTATCTGCATATCTATCTAGACTATCTAACATATCAGGACTCGTAGCAACGAGACCTGCGTAAAATCCAACTCCTAAAAAAGCCATTATAAGAATTGACAAGAATCTTCTTCTTGTCTTTATTATTGATTTAAAATTATTCTTTATTAAAGATTTTTTCATATATAATAGACCTTTCTATATTTACTACCACTCAATATCATCTATAGATACTGGACTTTGATTTATTGTAATATTTTCAGCTGTTCCATTTTTAAAATGAATAACTTTATCTGCCATTGGTGCTAATGCACTATTATGCGTGATTATTAATACAGTCATGTTCTCTTTTCTAGACATATCTTGCAATAATTTTAATATGCTTTTTCCTGTTTTATAATCAAGTGCTCCTGTTGGCTCATCACATAATAAAAGTTTAGGATTTTTTGCTATTGCTCTTGCTATTGCTACTCTTTGTTGCTCACCACCTGAAAGTTGAGATGGAAAATTATTTTTTCTACCAGTTAGTCCAACTTTATCTAAGATTTCATCAACATTTAGTGCATCTGGACATAATTGAGTCGCAAGTTCAACGTTTTCTTTTGCTGTTAAATTCTGCACTAAATTATAAAATTGAAAAACAAAACCTATTTCATTTCTTCTATACTTAATTAATTGCTTTCTATTTAATTTTGTGATTTCTTTATTGTCTACATATACTTCTCCCGATGTAGCTGTATCCATACCTCCTAAAATATTAAGCGTAGTAGTTTTCCCTGCACCACTTGGTCCAACTATTACAACTAATTCTCCTTTTTCTATACCAAAATTTGTATTATTCAAGGCTTTTATTGTTACTTCTCCCATTTTATATTCTTTAATAATATTCCTAAATTCTATATATGCCATTAGATCTCCTCCTTTAAGTTATAGTATTAATTATGTATAATATTCAAATGCTCTAGCAATATTTTTATTCCAATTAAAATTAATATAATTCCTCCTATAAATTCTGCTTTATTTTGATACTTGTCTCCAAATTTATTTCCAATTTTTGTTCCCAATATAGACAATAAAAATGTAATTACTCCTATGATACTAACTGATAAAATTAAATTAACATTTAAAAATGCAAATGTTATTCCTACTGCTAGTGCATCTATACTTGTTGCTATAGCCAATACAATCATTGTTTTGAATCTTATATCATCATTGTAGTCTTCATAATTTGAATTAAATGAGTTTTTAATCATGTTTCCCCCTATTGCACTTAATAGTATAAAGGCTATCCAATGATCTGTACTTGTTATTATTTTTTCAAATGCCTTTCCTAGAAAATATCCAATAGTTGGCATTAAAGCTTGAAATATTCCAAAATATATTCCTATAATTATAGATTTTTTCCAAGTTACTTTTTTTATTGATATTCCCTTGCAAACTGATACTGCAAAAGCATCCATTGCTAATCCAATACTTAATAATATTATTTCTATTGCTTTCATCTTATTTTCCTTTCATATAATAATATATATTTGTTTTAGTTAATATTATTATACTTGATGGAAGCTTAATATAATATCTTTATAATCTAGTTAGATAATAACATATGTGTAAAAAAAAAACAACATTTGTATTAAAACTCCTGCTTCTAATATAATAGGTATTTGTTAACTATAAAAAATCCCCAGTTATCTGGGGATGGTTGAATTATAAATTATTATTTAGTTAGATCCACAATTACAATTATTATTGTTGTTATTCATATTATTCATATAAAATTTTTTTTCAGCTAATTTATCTTGTACTCCTCTAAGTGCTTCTCCAAATCTTTGGAAATGCACAATTTCTCTTTCTCTTAAAAATCTTAATGGATCTATTACATCTGGATTATCTTTGCTTAAATCTATTAATTTTTCATAAGTTGCTCTGGCTTTTTGTTCTGCTGCTAAATCTTCTTGTAAATCTGCAATTGGATCTCCTTTTACTGCTAATACTGACGCTGTGAATGGAAAACCTGCCGCAGCTTGTGGATATACTCCTAATCCATGTGGTGTGTGTTGGGTATATATCCTAAAAGAAAAAATATGTAACTACTTATTTTGTACGAGAAACTTTATGCCTACATTTTTGTAGGCATTGTTTATTACCTTACAACTTTATTCTGCTTAAAATCGATTGTGAGGGCAAATACACTTAAAAAAAGCAAATTCTGTATGATTTATTGATTTTTCACTATTTTATGGTATAATTTCTGTGTGGAGGTTCAAGTATATATGAAGTTAATTAACACAAATAATCTTACAACTGATGCAGGGAAAAATAATTTATTGGAACAATATAAAACATATGTAGAATCAGCAGATAAAATAAGTGATAGAAGGATAAATGTAAATACATTTTTTATAACATTAAATTCAGCATTAATAACAGTTATGACTATTTTCTTTTCTAATACATATTTATTATTACTTTTAGCATTTCTAGGTATTATTTTTTCTATCTTATGGTTTTTAAACATAAAAAACTATAAGCAAATTAATAGTTGTAAATTTGATATTATACAACAAATAGAAAAATATTTGCCTATTAATTTATATAAAGCAGAATGGGATATTTTAACCAAAAACAAATCTGATAAAAAATATATTCCAGTAAGCAAATTAGAAATGTTCTTACCATTTGTTTTTATACTTATTTATACTGTGATTATTATATATTTTTTATTTAGTAAAATTCAAATTACTATAACTGTCAAATAACAAGGAAAGGAGGACTAATTAATGCCAAGTTTAAAAACATACGATTTATTTATTAGCCATTCTTGGGATTACAATAGCGAGTACTATTCTCTAATTGAAAAATTAAAAGAATACCCTAATTTTTATTTTAGAAATTATAGTGTTCCAGAACATGATGCATTAGATACTAAAACTAACACTCAACTAGAAGAAGCTCTATATAATCAAATAAAACCTGTAAATGTAGTTATTGTATTAGCTGGTATGTATGTAGATTATAGAAAGTGGATTCAAAAAGAAATTGAAATCGCACAATATTATAATAAACCTATTATAGCTATTAAACCAAGAGGATCAGAAAGAATGCCACAAGAATTATCTAGTGTTGCTGATACAATAGTTAATTGGAATATAGATTCCATAGTAGAATCTATTCGTAATTATGCATTATAAAAATCACTTTAAGATAAATAAAAATTAAATATTATAAACACAGTCCGTTTGTAAAATAAGGTACAAACGGGCTTTTTTGTCGTGCAAAAGAGATTTGCCACAAACTCTATAAAAGTGATAGGTGTGATGAGCCGATGCTATAAAGTTCA
>CAMMHE010000008.1 GCA_946496575.1 uncultured Clostridium sp.
TCTTTCAATATTTTTTTTTCAATTTACATGTGACATATCTATTTTAAACCTATATATAAAATATTTTTTAAATAAGAAAAAATATAATTATACTAATTATATTATGCTAGTAATTTTAAAATATTACAATATATTAAAACAGAAATTCAATATCTATTTATATAATAATGTGAAGTAATAAAAATAACATAGTAAATTATTAAAGATTCGTAATAATAGACTAAAATAAACTCTTATTTTGACATGAGTTATTTCATAAGAGTTTATTTTACACATTTATAAATGCATTTTTAATTTATTCTTATATATTTCCTAGATAATAAAAGTAATTCTTTATAAAATCTTTAAAATAAAAAAATGAATCTTTTTTCAAAATAGTAGAAGAACAATAAATATTTAATTCATAAATAATATGTTCATCAATTAAAAAACTTAAAGTACCTATTTTTGTATTCTCAAATAAAGGAGCATCAAAATAATAATTGCAAGAACAATAGAAATCTATATCTTTTATTTTATTTTTATTAACAGGATATAATTTATAAACTATATCTTCTAAATAAGTTGAAACATTATTAGTATAGCCTTTATCTACTAAAAAATTGGATGAATTTTGTAATTGCCAATCAGAAAAGTATGTATCAATCATAGAACCAATATCAATCATTTCAAAATTAGAAAATACATAATCAATAAGTTTTATACTATCTTGAGTTCTAAACTTTTTCGTATCAGCACCTAAAACAATACAAATTATATCCATATTATTTCGTTTGCATGCACTTACGAGGCAGCGATTAGCTCCATTTGTAAAACCAGTTTTTACGCCATATACTCCATCTAAATATCCAAGTAATTCATTAGTATTGCTAATACTTTTTGGAGAATTATTTATTGAAATAGTATAGTTTTTGGTTTTAACAATTTTAGCAAAATTTTCGTTTTCAAGAGCATAATTAGTAAGAATTGCTAATTCATAAGCAGTAGTGTAATGATTATCATTATCAAGACCATGAGGAGTTACAAAATGAGTATTTTGAAGACCTAAATCTAAAGCTTTTTGATTCATTAAATCAGCAAAACCTGCAACACTTCCACCAACAAATTCAGCTAATGCTACTGCGGCATCATTTCCTGAACATAACATTAATCCATATAATAAATCTTTAACAGTAATCTTACAGTTAGTAGATAATCCAAGCCTAGACCCACCAATGCTAGCAGCTTTTTGAGATACAGTAACTATTTCAGATAAATTTGTTACATTTTCTAACACAATTGTAGCTGTCATTATTTTTGTTGTTGAAGCCATCTTCCTTTGCTCATCTTGATTTTTTCCGTATAATATTGAACCTGTAGATCTTTCAATAACAACTGCGGCTCTAGAATTTATATCTGGCTCGGAAGAAGCAGAAGTAGAAACATAAGAACTTTCTAAATAATCGAAATCTTCTGAATTATCAATTTCATCAGCATAACTTAATATTGGAAATGACACAATAATTATTAAAATAATTATAAAAACTTTAAATAATTTACTATTTTTATAGAGCATTAAATTCACCTATAATATTATATAAAATATAATTCAAAATATGATTCCTAAAATACGTGTAAGCGTAATAAAAATGGACAAAATTATTGATTTTGTAACTAAAATGTAATATAATTATAATGTATGAAACAAAAATTTATAAAAACTCAAAATAATATTTCCGTAATGAAATAAACAAGGGTTAAAAAATATAGAAAAATAACTTAAATAAATGTATTGACATAACAAAAATAAATAGTAAAATATAATTATATTAAGAAGAGGAGTAGTATGTATGAGAAAACAAAAAATATTTAAAAAATTATTAGTAAGTATAATTATGGCAATTATTGTTTTAGGGCAATTTAGTGCGTATCGATTTACGGCAAAGGCAGGAGTTGTAACTTCAGAAGGAAATGAATTATATTTAAAATTATCAAGAACAAATGAAAATGGCAATGGATATGGATTTGGAATGGATCAAGTAGGAGGTTCTGGAAAAGTCATTTGGAGTATAGTTTCGCAAGACCGTGACGGAAGCAATGTGGAAAATAGCACAAATCTATATTGTATTAAAGCTGAACATGGAACTACATGGCATGCAACACCAGAAACTGTAGTAGAATATAATAAATCTTATGAAATACCAATATCTCAAAATACAGAAAGTGAAACTGCAAATAATGTATTAAATGGAAAATATAAAAATGAGATACTTTGGATTATAGATCAAATGTATATACCAGGAGAATCAACAGATCTTATTGAATATTTAAAACAAGCAGGTATAGAATATGAAAAAGACGATGATGGAAATATTACTTATACATATTATCCAACAGCTGAACATGATTATACAAGTATTGTAGGAACAGATAGTTTTGAGGAAACAGTTTTAGAGGAAGACATAGTAGCAGTTCAACAAGCAGTACTTTGGTATTATACAAATTATGGGGAAAATGAAAACGTATATAATAAATTAGGATTAGCAGATTGGCTACAATATACCACAAATGGAACAAATTATACAGAATTAACGGATGTAAATATGGCAAGAGGGCAACATGCAACAGTATTATATAATTATCTTATAGATGAAGCTGCAAAAGTTGCAGAAACAATGAATGATAGTGAAACTTATAAACTAAAACATTCAACAGCTAAATTATGGTTATCATTAGATGATACAGGAATAGATAAAAATGAGCAACCAGTCATAGAAGTACATAAGTTACCAGAAAAAATATTTGACTTAAGTTTAAGAAAGGCAATAGTTTCAGTAAATGGCAATAAACAAATAAATAATGCAAGTGGAGAAATAGCAACAAGACCATTAAATGATGATGGAAGTATTCAAACAGTAGATACATCAGCATTAGAACAAGGAACAACAGCTGATTACAATCATAGGAAAGATCCAATAGTAGTAAAAAAAGATGATGTAATTACATATGCAATTACAATATACAATGAAGGAGAAGCTTCAGGTTATGCCACACAGATTGTAGATCAACTACCAGGAACATATAGCCAAGGATTAAGATTAGACAATAACAATCAAACAGTAATATCATCAACAGGAAATATATATAAAATTGATTATACAACAACAACAAATACTATAACACTTACAATGACAGAAGATTCTCCAAAAAATGTACTTGAAGGATATAATAAAGAGCAAGGAACACTTGAATCAGAAACTATTTTACTAAATTGTGTAGTAATGGGAAAAGCAGACACAAAAAATTCTAAAGTTTTAACAAATATTGCATATATTGCAGAAGAATACAATGCTTATTTACAAGAAATAGTGACTATAGATACATTACAAGATAGAGACTCACAAACATGGGTATCACCAGAACAAGTAGCATCAAATTTAGTAACAACAGATATAGGATATATAGGAAATAAAAGTAATATAACTGATTTATCACAAAATAATGCGCATTATAAAGGAGAACAAGATGACGATGATTTTGAAAAAGTAATATTATTACCAGAATCATTTGACTTAAGTTTAAGAAAATATATAACAAAAGTTGATGGAAATGAAGCAGAAAATACAAGAACTCCAGATATAGATACAACAAATTTAAAAGATGGAACAGGAGAAACTGCAGAATATAAACACAGAAAAGACGCTGTTATAGTAAAAGACAGAAGTACAGTAGAATATAATATTTCAATCTATAATGAAGGAAGTATAGATGGAATAGCAACTATAATAAAAGACCAACTACCAACAGGATTAAAATTGAAAATGGAATATTTTACTAAAGAAGGAGAAGAATATTTTGTAACTTCTAAAAAGGGAAATATATACAAAGTATCATATGATGAGATACAAAATCTAGTAACTTTTGAATTAGACAAACAAAAAACAGGAGAGTTAAAATATTTACAAGCATTTTCAACAAGTCAAGATTTAGATGAAGATATAATTATATTGCAATGTGAAGTTAATTGTACATCAAATGATGAACAATATACTTATTTAACAAATATTGCTTATATATATGAAGAAGAGCAAGAAGATGGAACAGTTATAACAAATCAAGAAACAGGATCTGATTCAGATAGAGATTCACAGCCATATACATATCCATCAAAAACAGCAGATGAGTTAAAAACAATCGGTGATATTGGATATAAAGGAAACAAAGAAAATCCAACAGATTTAGGACAAGATGATACATATTATAAAGGAGAGCAAGATGATGATGACTTTGAAAAAGTAGTTTTAGAACCTAAATCTTTTGATTTAAAATTAATAAAATTTATAACAGCAGTAAATGATGAACAAACAGAAAACAGAATTTTAAATGTAGATACAAGTAAGTTAAATACAACAGATACAGAAACAACAGCAGAATATATACTAGAGAAAAATCCAGTATCAGTAAAAGGTGGAGACTTTATAACATACACAATTAGAATATATAATGAAGGACATTATGATGGTTATGCTACAGAAATTTCAGAAGATATACCAGAAGGCTTAGAATTTATAGTAGTAGGAGATGGAGCAATTTGGTCTTGGGATGGAAAAGAACTAACAGATATAACAGAACAAATAAAAACATCAAAAATGTATGACAAAATAATAGAAACAAATTCTAATTGGGGATATGATAGAGAATCATCAATAATTACAACAAAGGCATTAAGTGAAGAATTAATACAAGCATTTGGAAAAGAAAATGCTGAATATGCTGATGATATAAACAAAATAGACTATAAAGAAGTATCAGTTATATTTAGAGTAAAAGAAAATATTGAACCAAATTTAACAGTAAGAAATGAAGCAGCGATATCAGAAGACAAAGCAGTAGATGAAAATGGAGAAGAATTAGAAGTTGAAGATAGAGATTCAGTAGAAGGAAAAACAGAAGAGACATGGAAGAAAGAAAATTCAGATAAAAGCTATGATGAAGAAGGAAAATGGGCAATATATAAAGAAGACGATGAAGATTATGATAATATAATAACAAAATCATTTGACTTAAGCTTAAGAAAACAAATAGTACAAATAAATGATGCTTTATATACACAAAGATTTGCAAAATTGGATACAGAAGGAACATATGACAATACAATATATGATTATTATGATGTGTACAAAAATAAACCAAAAGTAAAAGCAGGAGATATAATTACATATTCAATAAGAGTATATAATGAAGGAGAAATAGATGGATATGCAAAATTAATATCAGATACATTACCAGATGGATTAGAAATAGTACAATATGAAAAGGGAGATGGAAGTATAAATGATATATATGGTTGGGAGTTAGTAGAAGGAACAGAAAATGTATATCAAACAGACTATTTATCATATGAAAAAGATGAAAAAAGAGGAGAAGAAGGATCAACCATATTAAAAGCATATACAGGACAAGGAGAAGCATCATATCAAGAAATATATATAGAATGTAGAGTAAAAGAAGGAATAACAAAAGAAGAAACACTAGTAAATGTAGCACAAATAACAGAAGATAGTGATGCAGAAGGAGAAGAGATAAAAGACAAAGACTCAATACCAGGAAATACAGATGGAGAAGAAAAATGGAAAGAAGAAGATGATTTAGACATAGAGGTATTGGAAATACAAAAATTTGATTTAGCATTAAGAAAATATATAACAGAAATAGAAAGAGGAGAAAATAGAGAAGAAGTAACAACAAGAGAGCCAGAAATAAGTTATGATGAAGAAACAGGAGAAATAAAATACACACATACAAAAGAAGCAATGATAGTACATGTAGGAGACACAGTAATATATACAATAAGAGTATATAATGAAGGAGACATAGATGGTTATGCAGAGGAAATAAAAGATGACATACCAGAATATTTAGAATACTTACCAGAGCATGAAATAAATAAAGAGAATGAATGGGTAATGTATAATAAAGATGGAGAAGAGACAGAAAAAGTAGAAGAAGCAGAATACATAAGAACGAGGCATTTAGCAAAAGGAGAAGGAGCTGAAAAAGGAGAAGAAGAAAGTACGAAGAACTTAATAAAAGCATTTGACAAAGACAAAGGAATAAGTGAAGGAAATCCAGACTATAGAGAAGTAAAGGTAGCATTCAAAGTAAAAGATCCAGGAAGTACAGAATATGAAATAGTAAACTTTGCACAAATTTCAGAAGATGCAGACGAAAATGGAGAAGAAATAAAAGACATAGATTCAGAACCAGACAATGGGGAGAAAGAGCCAAAAGAAGATGATGAAGACATAGAAAAAGTAAAAGTAGAATATTTTGATTTAAGTTTACTAAAATATGTAACAAAAGTACTAATAAATGAAAATGGAGAACAAAGAGTAATAGAGACAGGAAATACAGGGGATGAAAATGATATAATACCACATGTACAAATAAACAAAAAGAACATAAACAAAACAGTAGTAAAATTTGCATATACAATAAAAGTAACAAATGAAGGACAAATAGAAGGAGAAGCAAGAGAAATAACAGATTATGTACCAGAAGGTTTAGAATTTGTAGAAGAAGACAATACAAATTGGACAGATGAAGGTAATAATGTAATATCAACAAGGCAATTAGAAGGAAGAGTATTACAACCGGGAGAAAGTGCAGAAGTAGAAGTAATATTAAGATGGAAAAATGGAGAAAACAATTTAGGAGAGAAGACAAACATAGCAGAGATATCTGAAGATTACAATGAAGAAGATATACCAGATAGAGATTCAACACCAGATAATAAAAAAGAAGGAGAAGATGACATAGATGAAGCAACAGTATTATTATCAGTAAATCAAGGTGGAGGAATACAAAGTATATATATGAAATTAGGACTAACATTTTTAGTAATAATACTAATAGGAGGAATTATAATAAAAAAATTCGTATTGTAATATAGAAAGATAATCTAAAAACAATAAAACAAGAAATCCAACTTTAAAAGAGTTGGATTTTTTGTAGTTATTAAAAATAATTAATTGACTCAAAAAAAACCTTATGATATAATCGGAAACAGTAAAGTACGAGAGGTGAAAAATAATGAATCAAATTCTTTACACAGGAGGGAAAAAAGGAAAAACTGGAAATCATTCGGACATAAAAAAAATAGTAATATTTTTTGCTATTTTTGTTTTATTATTTGCAATTTGCTTAATAGCAATAGGGGCAAATTTATTAAATAAAGTAGAAGAAAATAAAAATACATCAAATACAATTCCGAATACACCTGTACAAGAAGCAAATATTGACATTAAATTTAGTTCAGTTGTAGGTGGGGTAAAATTAAATATTACAAGTGATATACAATTGAAGAAAATAGATTATTGGTGGGATAATGAAACACCAACTACAATAGATGTAAATGCCACTAGTTATGATACAACTATAAAAACGAGGCAAGGAACTCATACTTTGAAGGTAGATGTTACAGATATTAATGGAAATATAGAAAGTAAGGATCAACTTGTAATTGGAGATTCAGAACCTGAATTAACAATCTCTACAGATGGCATAAGTAATTATGTTATAACAGCATCAGATGATGAACAACTTAAGAAAATAATTATAAAAATAAATGACCAAACAAATGAAATAGACTTAAATCAGGCAGAATTTGAGTATACTGTTCCAATACCTACAGGAGATAGTTTTATAGATGTTACAGTATATAATATAAATGATTTATCAGTAAACAAAAAGGCTAAAATAACTGGCTTTGGTCAATAAAACGAGGGACTATATGAAGTTGTTACATGAACAAAAAAGTATGAAGGAGGAAATATGTTGCAAGAAGTATATATAATAGATGATGATGAATCTTCATTGCCAGTTTTTAAAGAACTATTTAAAAATGATGTGAATTATAAATTTATAAGTGTAAAATCAGAGCAAATAGATGTTGCATTAAACAATATACCATCATTGATAATTATAAATGAAGATGCTGTACAAAGAGACGTAGTCGAATTATGTAATCAAATAAGAAGAGATGAAGATAATACAATTACACCAGTAATAGTAGTTTCATCAAATGCAAATAAAACACATAGACTATCTGTACTAAAAGAATCAGTAGAGTACTATATAAAAAAACCTGTAGATGAAGAATATTTATATCATACAATAAAAAATATAGGTAGATTATTATCAATAAATAGAACAATAAGTCCGCTAACAGGATTACCTGGGAACGTACAAATACATGCAGAACTAAAAAAAAGAATAACAAAAAGAGAAGAATTCGCAGTATTATATATAGATTTAGATAATTTTAAGGCATATAATGATGTTTATGGTTTTCTAAAAGGAGATCAAATAATCCAATTTACAGCAAATGTGATAGTAAGTAGTATACATTCATTCTTTTCAGAAGGAGGTTTTGTAGGACATATTGGTGGAGATGATTTTATAGCAATTGCGCCTTATGGAGATGTAGAGAACTTATGTCAGACAATTATTGCTACTTTTGATAAGGGGGTAAAAAAGTTTTTTACAGATGAAGATATAAAAAAGGGATATATTGAGGTAGAAAATAGGAAAGGAGTTATTGATCAATTTCCGCTAACATCTATTTCAATAGGAGTTGTTGTAGCAGAAAGAGACAGATTTACTAATATATTGGAAATAGGAGAAGTAAGTACACAAGTAAAACATATGTCTAAATCTGTTCCAGGAAGTAGTTATGCAATAGATAGGAGAAAAAATAAAGAATAAAAAATAAAAGCCAACATATAGATATAATATATATTTATTTGGAGGCTTTTATGATTATTTTAAGTAAAAAAAGAATTGCAATAATATTAATGTGTGTACTAGTAGGGATATTTGCATTTATGATACAAGATTTAGATACTAGCGAAAAAGTAGCAGTAGAAACAGTCACACTTCCTGTAAGTGGAAAGACAATAGTTATAGATGCAGGACATGGAAAACCAGATGAAGGGGCTGAAAGTTCAAAAGGAACTACAGAAGCACAAACAAATCTAGCAATTGCATTAAAATTACAAAATTTATTAGAACAATCAGGATGTACTGTCATCCTAACACGTTCTGATGAAAATGCAATATATGATATAGATAGCAAAACTTTAAAACAAAAGAAAATATCTGACATTCATAACAGAGTAAAAATTGGAAATGAATCATCAGCTGACATATTTGTATCAATACATTTAAATAAAATACCTCAACAGCAATATTATGGATGGCAATGTTTTTATAAAGATGGAAATGAGCAAGGGCAAAAATTAGCGATATCAATACAAGAGAATTTAAATACAGCTATTCAAAAGGAAAATAATAGAGTAGCACATACTATAGATAATGTTTATATAATAAATCATGTAGAAATTCCAACTACTATTGTTGAATGTGGATTCTTATCTAATTCAGAAGAAGAACAGCAACTATTAACAGATGAGTATCAAAACAGATTAGCATGGGGAATATATAATGGAATAATAAATTATTTTTATCAACAATAAAATATAATGAATTTACAAAATTTCTCCTATAGGATTGACTTTTTGGCATTTTGAGTATATTATTATATAGTAAAAAGTGTTGAAAATCCTAAGGAGGAAAATTATGGGAGAAGTTATAGTTATCACATCAGGAAAAGGCGGAGTAGGAAAAACAACAACAACAGCTAATTTAGGGTCAAGCTTAGCACTAGAAGGGAAAAAAGTAGTATTAATAGATACAGATATAGGATTACGTAATTTAGATGTAGTTATGGGACTTGAAAATAGGATTGTTTATGACATAGTTGATGTTGTTGAAGGTAAATGTAAATTAAGACAAGCTCTTATAAAAGACAAAAGATTTAAAGAACTTTATTTATTACCTGCCGCACAAACACGAGATAAAAGTGCAGTAAATGAGGAACAAATGAAAGAACTTACAGGGAAACTGAAAGAAGAATTTGACTATATACTTGTCGATTGTCCAGCAGGAATAGAGCAAGGTTTTAAAAATGCAATTGCAGGAGCC
Source organism: uncultured Clostridium sp. (assembly GCA_946496575.1). Taxonomy (GTDB): domain Bacteria; phylum Bacillota; class Clostridia; order TANB77; family CAG-508; genus CAG-269. The sequence goes on from CAMMHE010000008.1 coordinate 10,024, forward strand.
AACCGTGCAATTGTAGTAACCACTGCGGAAATTTCATCAATTAGAGATGCTGACAGAATAATAGGATTATTAGAATCATCAGAAATAAAAAATCCAGAATTAATAGTAAATAGGATAAGACCAAATATGGTAAAAAAAGGAGAAATGATGGATGTGGATGACATAGTGGACTTGCTATCAATAGATTTACTTGGTGTTATTCCAGATGATGAATACATAATAACACAGACAAATAAGGGAGAACCGGTAATTCAAAACAGAAAAGCCCCATCAGGCAAGGCTTATTTAGAAATAGCAAAAAGAGTTTTAGGAGAAAACATAGAAGTAACCATACCAGGTAGAGAAAAAGGATTTTTTTCAAAGATAAAAAATATATTCAAAAAATAAAAAATACAAAAGTTGGGGGTAAAAATAATGTGGGAGAGCATAATGAAATTTATAAGAAGATTTACTAAAAAAGAAGAACAAGCTCTAAATTCAAAAGACGCAGCAAAAGAAAGATTACATTTAGTGTTAATGCAAGATAGAGCAAATGTATCAGCTGATTTTTTAGAGCTAATGAAGCAAGAAATAATAGATGTAATAAAAAAATACATAGAAGTAGATGAAAGTGCAATAGATGTAAGACTTACAAATAAAGAAAATGGTGATGGAACAAAAGGTGCTCCTGCTTTATATGCTAATATTCCAATTGTAAACATAAAAGATGAGGTTAGACAAAATAGTAAAACTAATAGTGAAGAGTCAAAAGCAGAAAATATCACTAAAGATGTACAAGCTGAATCAAAAGAAAAAAATACAGATAAAAATGAAGATAAGCAAGATGTAGATAAAGAAAAACAAGAAAATCTAGAAGAGATTATCCATGAGGAGAATAAAGACCAAAAACCAAAGGAAAATATTATAATTCAAAATACAGAAAATTAAAATTAAAAGAGTGATTTCATGAAAAAAAGAATTTTAAAAAATATGGAATGGTGGATAGTAATATGGGGAATAGCGCTATGTGTTATAGGATTAGTAGCGCTATTTTCTGCTACTTCCGAAACAAATTATAGTGAATTTACTAAACAAATAATATGGATTATAGTAAGTATTCCAGTAATGTTAATTGTAATGATGATAGACTATAACTTATTAGTAAAAATGTCCCCAATATTTTATGGACTATCAATAATATTATTAATACTAGTATTGCTAACAGAACCTATACATGGAGCATCAAGTTGGTTTTTAATTGGAGATTTTACATTCCAACCATCTGAATTTGCAAAAATTGCTGTAATATTATTTTTAACTTTTACAATATGTAAATTTCAGCAAAGAGGCAAAGATGAGATAAATAAGCCATGGAAGATGTTAGTAACAATTTTAATTGTAATAATACCATTATTATTAATATTAAAACAACCAGATTATGGAACAGCAACAGCATATGTAATTTCTTTAGCATTAATACTATTTACAGCGGGAATAGACAAAAAATATATAATAGCCACAGTATTATTAGTTGTAATCTTACTGCCTATAATATATATATATATACTACCAGAACATGCAAAAAGTAGGATAGAAGTATTTTTAAATCCTGAAGCAGATCCTAGAGGAGCAGGATATAATGTAATACAATCGAAATTAGCAATTGGAGCGGGAAAACTCATGGGAATGGGTTTACTAAATGGAAATCAAACTCAATTAGGATATTTATACCCGAAAACGACTGATTTTATATTTTCTGTAATTGGAGAAGAAATGGGATTTATAATATCAAGTTTAGTAATAGTATTATATGTATTAATAATAACTAAAATAGTATATATTGCTAAAACGGCAAAAGATGAAGAAGGTTCATATATTGCAATAGGTATAGCAGGTATATTTTTATTTCATATGATTGAAAATATAGGAATGACGATGGGATTACTACCAATAACAGGTGTTCCACTTTTATTTGTAAGTTATGGTGGAAGTTCAATGATAATTAGCTTTATATGTTTAGGTATATTACTTAATATAAGTGGAAATAGACAAAAAACAATATTTGTAAAATAAAAAAATAAAAGGAAGAATTAATTAACAAAGAATGGAAAAAATGTATTTAAAGAAAATTAAAATAGGAAATGTAGAATTAAAAAACAACTTAATATTAGCACCAATGGCAGGTATAACAGACCTGTCTTTTCGTAGTATTTGTAAAGAATTTGACCCAGGATTAGTATGTACAGAAATGGTAAGTTCAAAAGCCATTTATTATGGGGATGAAAAAACTAAATTATTATTAAATACTAGTGGAGAAAAAAGACCAATATCTGTACAGATATTTGGAAGTGATGAAGAAACTATGGGATATGCAGCTAAAGTTATTAGTTCAATTGCAGATATTATTGATATTAATATGGGTTGTCCAGCACCTAAAATTGTAAAAAATGGAGATGGAAGTAAATTATTGCTAGATATCAAAAAGGCAGAAAAAATAATAAAATCAGTTATAAATAATTCATCAGTACCAGTAACTGTAAAATTTAGAAAAGGATGGGATAATGAAAATATAATTGCATGTGAATTAGCACAAATAGCTGAAAAATTGGGAGTAAAAGCAGTTATCATACATGGTAGGACTAGAAATGAATATTATAGTGGTAATGTTGATTTAGATATTATAAAAAAAGTGAAAGAATCAGTATCAATACCAGTAATAGGAAATGGAGATATCATAGATGAGCAAACAGCTCTAAAAATGTTTGAATATACAGGTGTAGATCGGTATAATGATAGGTAGAGGAGCAATTCGGAAATCCTTGGATATTCCAAAAAATTAAGCATTATCTACAATCAGGAGAGAAATTACCAGAAATTACTCCAAAAGAAAAATTAATAATAATTAAAAAACATATAAATTTGTCAGTGCAAGAAAAGGGTGAAAATATTGCTATAAAAGAAATGAGAAAACATATGGCATATTATGTTAGAGGTTTACAAGATGCAAGCCAATTACGTAACAATATAAACAAAATTGAAAAACAAGATGAATTAGAAAATGTATTAGAACAATTTTTTTCACAATATAAATCCTAATTTTACTTTATATAATTTAAGGTTTGTTATAAATTGAAAATAAAAAGAATAAAATTAACTTAAATAGTATATAGAAAGGAAATGTTAGTATTAAACTAACATAGGTGATTTAAAGTGAAAAAAGGCAAAATTATTATAATCACATTATTTTTTATCTTATTAGGTTTAATTTTATTTTTTATTTTTAACAAAAATACGGCTAAAGTTTTTAAAAATGGAAATACTAAAACTAGTCAAGAAATTGTAGATTACATTTTAAATATTAGTTCATATGATGTAAATGTTACAGTAGAAGTAGATAGCAATAAAAATCATAACAAATATATATTAAAGCAACAATATGTAGAACCCAATATTTCACAACAAGAAGTAATTGAACCAAGTAATATAGCAGGAATAAAAATAACAAATGATGGAACAAATTTAAAGCTAGAAAATACAAGTTTAAGTTTGAGTACAATATTCGAAAACTACAATTATTTAGGGGATAATTGTTTAGACTTAATATCATTTATTGAAGATTATAAAAATAATGAACAATCAACATTTATAGAAGAAGAAAAACAAATTATAATGAAAACACAAAGTGGAAATGATAATAAATATATTAAAAATAAAACATTATATATAGACAAAGAAACATATAAACCGACAAAATTAGAAATAAAAGATAATAACCAAAAAACTACCGTTTACATATTATATAATGAGGTAGAGATAAATAGTACAAAAAAAGAAGATATAGTAGCATTTGATTTTTATAGTATATATAGTAATATATAAGTAATAAACTATTTACTTTACTTCAAACTAAATTTTAAAATGTAAAAGCAAATAAACTTGTAAAATATACTAATTTAGGAGTGAAGAAAATGGTAGTAAAAAGAGGAGATATGTTTTATGCTGATTTAAGTCCAGTTGTAGGATCAGAACAAGGTGGAATAAGGCCTGTATTAATAATACAAAATGATTTAGGAAATAAGTATAGTCCTACAGTTATAGCAGCAGCAATTACTTCACAAACAAATAAAGCTAAATTACCAACACATATAGAATTAGGAGAAAATACAAAAGGATTAAAAAGCAATTCTGTAATACTTACAGAACAGATAAGAACAATAGATAAAAGTAGATTAAAAGAAAAAATAGGCCATATAGATGATATGACAATCATAAATCAAGTTAATAATGCATTAGGCGTAAGCTTTCGGACTATAATCGTAATTAGATTTTCTAATTACGATTTTATTTTTTATAATTGTTATAACAATTATAAAAAATACATACAAATAAAATAGGTGATTATATGGTTACAATGAAAATTTCTGGTAAGAAAAAAATGAGAAATGCATTATTTATAGTAATAATAGTTTTTGTTTTATTAATAGGACGAATTGGGTATATACAATTTGTGGATGGAGCATTTTTACTCGCAAAAGTTTCAGATCAACAAAGATTAAGTAGAAGTATAAGTGCAAAAAGAGGAACAATTTATGATAATTCAAAAGAATATGCACTTGCAATATCTGCTAATGTAGAATCAGTTACAATAAACCCTACTCAAATTCAAAATAATGATAAAGAAAAAGTAGCAAGAGCTATGAGTGAAATTTTTGAATTAGATTATGAAGAAGTACTAAAAAAAGTAAAAAAGAGAAGTTCGATAGAGACAATAAAAAGAAAAGTAGAAAAGGAAGAAACAGATAAATTAAGAATATGGATGGAAGAAAATAATATTGAAACAGGAATAAATATAGATGAAGATACAAAAAGATATTATCCATATGGAGATTTGGCCTCTCAAATAATAGGATTTTGTGGTAGTGATAATCAAGGATTAGATGGTATAGAAGCAAAATTTGATGATATATTAAAAGGAACAAATGGAAGAATAGAAAGACAAACTGATGCAAAAGGGCAAGAAATAGGAACAGAAGGAGAACAATATGTTGCGGCAGTAGATGGAGATAGTATTGTATTATCAATAGATATGACTATACAATCCATCGTTGAGAAGCATTTAGAAGAAGCATGTATTGATAATGAGTGTACAGATGGTGGTAGTATTATCATTATGAATCCTAAAACAGGAGATATTCTTGCAATGGCTACATACCCAGGATATGATTTAAACGATCCATATACCATAAATATAGAGGAATTAAAAAATACATGGGATACTTTAAGCAAAGAGGACAAAAATAAAAATTTACAAGCAATGTGGAGAAATAAGGCTATATCTGATACATATGAACCAGGTTCAGTTTTTAAGCTAATAACGGCATCAGCAGCATTAGAAGAAGGAATAGCAGATACAGATACAGAAGGACAATTTAATTGTTCTGGAGCAATTGAAATTGCAGGAACAAGAATAAGATGTTGGAGATATTATAGACCGCATGGATCACAAAGTTTAAGAAAGGCATTAATGAATTCATGTAACCCTGTATTTATAGGACTTGGGCAGAAAATAGGAGTAGAAAAATACTATGATTATCTAGAAAAATTTGGATTTTTTAAAAAAACTGGAATATCTCTTCCAGGAGAAGGAAAAGGAATATTTGTAAAAGAAGAAAAATGTGGACCAGTTGAACTTGCAACTATAAGCTTTGGGCAGAGATTTGAAATTACACCACTTCAAATGGCTACAGCCATTTCTACAATAGCAAACGGAGGGAAATATGTAACACCACGAATAGTTAAAGCTACAATTGATAGCATTTCAGGAGAAGAAAAAGAAATAGCAGTACAATATGGTGATCAAGTTATATCAAAAGAAAGTGCAGACAAAGTTTTGTCAATGATGGAAAGTGTAGTAAGTGAGGGAACAGGCAAGAATGCAAGAGTTGCTGGATATAGGATAGGAGGAAAAACTGGAACATCTGAAGATGGAGTAAATACAAATAAGTATGTTGCATCATTTTGTGCTGTAACTCCGATAAATGAACCCGAATTGGTAATGTTAATTACATTATATAATCCAACTGGAGAAGGAGGGCATCATCTATGTGCAAGTTTATAGAAGTTTAAAATTTTCTAATAAAATTGTCAATAAAAATAGGAGAAAAGTTTATATAGACAAATATATAATTTTATGTTAAAATATATATGGTAAATGATAATTTTATAAGAAAATTTGACTTGAGATAAATAATATTAAGAAATATATATAAGTACAGATTTATTAATTGAAGCAGGGAATAAACCTTGCTTTTTAATAGCAAAATATTGTAGTAAGAATAGGAGTTATATTAATGAAAAAAATCTTATTAATTGGAGTACCTCATCATAATAATCTAGGAGATAATGCGTTAGCAGAAGCTGAAGAGAGATTTATAAAAGATAATTTTCCAGATTATGACTATTATGAAATAGCTGAAGAATTTGTTGAAACAGGAATTGCAGAAATTAAAGAAAGAATAAGTGATAAAGATATAATATTTTATCATGGAGGAGGAAATTTAGGAGATGAATATCTTTATATAGAAGAAGAAAGAAGAAGAACAGTAGAAGAATTTCCCAATAATTTAATTATATTTTTTCCGCAAACGATATTTTTTAAAAATAATATGGAACTTGAAAAATCAAAAAAAATATATAATAAACATAAAAAATTAGTAATGATGGCTAGAGAAGAAATTTCTTATAGGATTATGAAAAAAGAATTCAAAAATAATAAAGTGATAAAAACACCAGATATTGTAACATACTTAAATGAAACTAAAGATAGTGGAAAAAGAGAAGGCTTGCTTTGTCTATTTAGAGAAGATGTTGAAGCAAAAACCACAGAGGATGAAAAAATATTGATATGTGAATGTGCAAAAAAATTTTTAAATAAAATAGAATATTCTGACACTGCTTGTGGAGATCCAATACCTGCTGAAAAACGATTGAAAAAGTTAGAAAGTGTGTTTGAAAAATATAGAAAATCAAAATTAATAATTACAGATAGACTTCATGGTATGATATTTGCTGCAATTACTAGTACTCCATGTATAGCATTGAGTAATTATAATCATAAAGTAAAAGCCACAGCTAAATATTTAGCCCATTTAGGATATATAAAATACTTGGAAGATTTAAGTAATATAGAAAAAATTATAAATGAATTAATAAATACTAAATACAAACCATATGACAATAAAAAGGCAAAACAAGAATTTAATCAAATCGTGGATATAGTTCGTATGTGCGAATAGGAGGAAATAAATGTGAATTCAATTAAACCAAGATTTACTGTTATAGTCTGTTCTTATAATATAGAAGATTATATTTCAAGAGCTATAGAAAGCGTATTATCACAAAATTATAAAAACTATGAACTAATTGTATCTGATGATTGTTCAACAGATAATACAATTGAAGAAATAAAAAAATATAGCGATAAAGGAATAAAAATAGTAAAAACTCAAAAAAACACAGGGACAGCAGGAGGAACAAGAAACGAAGGATTAAAAATAGCAAAAGGCCAATACATTATATTTTTAGATGGAGATGACAAATTGTATGATGAAAATGTACTAGAAAATATAGATAAAGAAATTGGACAAGATACTCCAGATATATTATATTTAGGCTTTCAAGATGTAGGACAAGGAGACGCAGAGAGAATTTCAACTCAAGAGAATTCTACCAAAATTGCAAGATTAACATGTGATTTGAATTTTTCAGTTTCTAGTAGATGTTGGAATAAAGAATTTTTAGACAAAAATAATATGAGATTTGTAGAGGGAATGTATTATGAAGATGAAGTATTTTGTATAAAAGGAACAATTTTATCTAATTCGACAAAATATAGCACTATGAAAGTATTTAAGTATTATAGGAATAGGAAAGGTAGTGTAATGAGTACACCATCTATGAAAAAATGTTCTGATTGGTATAGGATGCTTGCAGAAGTAACAGATTTATATGCTATTACTCAAAATGAATATAAACCATATTTATTAAGTTTTATAAAAAATGAAAATGAGACAATTCCAGCGAGAATAGCAACAATTATAAAATCAATGGAATGTGGAGGATCTATGCAAAGGTTACCAAAAAGAAATTATAAATTTAAGGAGTTTTTTGATAATGAAAACTAAGGTATATATGGTTAGACATGCAGAAACTATAGGAAATATAGAGCAAAGATTAACTGGAAGAGCAGATTACGATTTAACTAGCAAGGGGATTTTATCAGTTGAAAAATTAACTCAAAAATTGTCTAATATAAAGTTTGATGCAATATTCTCAAGTACATCAGGTAGGACAAAAAGAACAATAGAACCTCTTGCAAAAATGAACGAATTAAAAATAACTCAACTTGAAGACCTATGTGAAATGTATTTTGGTGATTATGATGGTTGCAAATGGCAAGATGTAAATAGAATTCACCCAGAAATAAAGCAAAGGCAAAACGAAATAAATGAATTAAGTGGAATACCAAATCAAGAATCAATGACTGATGCAAGCGAGAGAATGTATAATTGCATAAAAAAAATATGTAATAAAAATTTAGGAAAGACTATTTTAATATGTTCTCATGGTGTAGTAATAGAAGGATTCATTAGAAAAATAGTTGGAATTCCATTTGCAGAAGAAAGGGCTAAATTTTCTCAAAAAAACGTAGCTTTAAATATTTTAACATATGAAGATCAAAAATTTACAATAGATCTTTTAGCAGATATATCATTTTTAGAAGGAGTAATAGAATGCAAAAAGCATTAATCTCTATAATTGTACCAGTATATAAAGTAGAAAAATATATAAAAAGATGTTTAAATAGTATAATAAATCAAACATATACAAATTTAGAAATAATATTAGTAGATGATGGTTCACCAGATAAATGTCCTGAAATTTGTGATGAATATTCTAAAAAGGATAAAAGAATAAAAGTAATTCATCAAAAAAATATGGGACTTTCAGTTGCTAGAAACAATGGCATAAAATCAGCAACAGGTGAGTATATAGGATTTGTAGATGGTGATGATTATATTGAAAAAACAATGTTTGAAGATTTGTTCAAAGCTCTAATAGAGAATGATGCACAAATGAGTATATGCAATTTTAAAGTCATTACAGATAAAGAACAGTATATAAAAAACAATTATCCAGAAAATAAAACATACACTAAAAAAGAATTTTTAAAAGAAATTTTATTAGATAAAAATATACAAAGTTATGTATGGAATAAGCTATATATAAAAGACTTATTTATTAATATAAAATTTCCAGAAGGAAAAAAATACGAAGATATAGGAACAACATTTTATTTAGCAGAAAAATGTAAAAAAATACAACTGATAGGGAAAGCAGAGTATAATTATACAAATAGAAGTGATAGCATTGTATTTAATATCGATGAACAAACAATTTTAGATTATACTACTCTGGTAATGCAAAGATACGATTATGTTGATAAAAAATATCCCGATTTGAGAAAATATAATTTTTACTATCTTGGTAAAACACTAATTACTGCATATACTGATATGCGTACTTTAAAAAGCATTAGTGAAAAATTAAAAAAGCAGATAAAAAAACTAAAATTAAAAGTAAGAGATTATATAAAAGAATATGAAGAAATAAGTATGGAATTATTTGACAAAGAACAGAAAATTAAACTATATGAAATATTAATGTATCAAAATATTACTATAAATTTTAAAAATAAAATTATTGTAAATTTATAGAATAAAAAATAGCCAACTATTATTGAGTTGGTTTTTTTGTTTTTAAATTTCAATTTCAGAATATTTTAATATAAAGAATTAGTCATAAATTTATATAAAACCTAATATTTTTAAAAAGAAATAGGAGGTGTATATATTTATGATACAACAAAATGAAATGCAAGAAAATAAAACAATCTATGAAATAAATAATAAAAAATATACTGTAATAACAAGAAATGTAGAAAGTGTACAAAATATAGACAAACTATATGAAGTAATATGTAGATATGCGATTTCAAAAACGAATTAAAATTCGCATATTTATAATTAAATATATATGCCTCAAAAGAGGTGTTATAGTATGAGCGAAAAATATATTCCTTATTTTAGTAATGGGAATTTGCAATGTAAATTACCAAGCTATAAAGTTGCAGCTTATTTGAGATTATCACAAGAAGATGGTGATAAAGATGTAAGTGATAGCATAGTAAGTCAAAAAAACATAATAGAAAGAAAAATAAAAGAATTAGGTGATGAATTTTTTATAGTAGATTATTATATTGATGACGGTTACACAGGTCTCAACACAAATAGACCAGACTTTCAAAGGATGATTCGAGATCTAGAAAAAGGAAATATAAATTGTATTATTACAAAAGACTTATCAAGATTATCAAGAAATAGTTTTGAAGCAAATTATTATATAGAATTATACTTTCTTGAAAGAAGTATAAGGTATATATCTGTATTAGATAATGTAGATACAGGAATTAAAAATTCAAATAATGATATGATACAATTTAAGACTCTTATAAATGACTGGTATAGTAAAGACATTTCGAAAAAAATAAAATCTAGTGTATGGGCAAGAAAAGAAAAAGGAATGTTTTTAGGAGCAATCGCACCTTTTCGGTTATAAAAAATCAATAGAAGATAAACATAAACTAATTATAGAAGAAACACAAGCAAGAATTGTTAAAAGAATATACGAGGAATATAGCATAGGAAAATCAATTGCAGAAATAGTAACAAACTTAAATGCTGAAAAAATACCTAGTCCAAACAATAATAAAAATAATGGAGAGATAAGATATAAATGGAGAGAAGATACATTAAGGAGAATTTTATGTAATAAAGTGTATTTAGGACATACAGAGTATGGAAAAAGAATAAATTTGAGTTATAAATCTAAAAAAATAAAATATATTCATCCAGAAGATTGGCAAATAGTATATAACACACATGATGCAATTATCACAGAAGAACTTTTTCTAAAAGTACAGAAATTAAGAAATATTAATAAAACAATAAAAAGAAAAAAACACGAATGGGAATTAAACGGATTTGTAAAATGTAAAGAATGTGGAGCCAAAATGACATTAAAAGTCGAATACAAAAGAGATAATCTACACGAATTAAAATCAAAAAAAGTTTGTTGCTTGAATGGTTTAAAAAAATATAGAGGAAAAGAGTGTATAAGAGGGAGTAGAGGATTAGATGAAAATACACTTAATGAAATAATTTATAGCAACCTAAAAGAAAATCTGGGAAGAATTATTGATAAAGAAAAGATAAAACAATTAATTATAAACAGAAACAATGTAAATATTAATAATTGCAAAAAATTACTACATAAAGAATTATTAAAAGTAGAAAATCAAATAAAAACACTTTATTTAGACTATAAACAGGACTTGCTAGATAAGGAAGACTATAAAAAATATTATCAAGAGAAAAGCAATGAAAAAGCTAGAATAAAAAATGAATTAGAATTAGTAATGAAAGAACAAAATAATAAAATTGATATAAAGGAAATAGATAGAATATTGAGTATCGAAGAAATAAATAAAGACATTATATCAGAGCTAATTTATGATATTCAAATAGATAGGGATAACCAAATATATATAAATTATAAATATGGTGGATTAGTATGAAAGAATATAGAGCAGGTATATATTTACGATTATCAAAAGAACATGGAGAAGAAAATAATAGTATAGAGTCTCAAAGAGAAATAACAACAAATTATGCTGTGAAAAATGGTTATAAAATAATAAAAGAATATGTAGACAATGGATATTCGGGTATTTTAGATTCAAGACCAGCTCTAGATCAAATGATGATAGACATATCAAGAGGTTTTATAAATATGGTAATTGTAAAAGATATAAGTAGACTAACTCGTAATAAAAATAAAACAGGATGGTATACAGAAATATTTTTTCCAGATAATGATGTAAGATTTGTTTCAGTAACAGAATTTATAGATAGTGGCAAAAGATATGAAATTGATGATACAATAATGTTAAGAGGAATTGCAAATCAATATTACATAACAGATATATCAAAAAAAATAAGAGCAAATAAAAGAGCAATGAAAGAAGTAGGACAGTTTGTAGAAAGTGCTGTTCCATATGGATATAAAAAAGATAAAAATGATAAACACAAAATAGTTATAGATAATAATGTTGCAAATAATATAAGAACTATTTATAGTATGTATATAGAAGGCAAAACAAGTACAAAAATAGCAGAATACTTTAATAGTAAAAAAATAAAAAATCCAAGCAGATATATGAAAATGAAAAATTGGGGAGAAAAGTGGTCGGCAGAGCAAATAAATGATATTTTAAGAAATCCATTTTATATTGGAAATACTGTAATGAACAAGTATAAAACCAATTATCTAACTAAAACTTGTACAAAAAACAGTAATAAAGATAGTTGGATCATAAAAGAAAATACACATGAACCAATAATAGATAAACAAATCTATATAAAAGTTCAAGAGATAAAACAAGAAAAAAAAGGACAACAAAATGTAAAACATGTATATTTACTTAAAGATTTAATATATTGTGGACATTGCAAAAAAAAATTTCAATATAAAGTGTACAGAGCAGTTGATAAGCAAACATTCTTATATGAAAATGCAAGGTTTAATTGTACTTTGTTTTATAAGAAAAAATGTAATAATGGAATTTATATTAGAGAAAAAGATTTGAATCAAATAGTAAAAAATGAAATAATAAAAAGATTAAGCGTAATTGGAGTAAATGAGATAACAAATAAAATAATTAATTACTATAAAGAAAATAATGTACAAATTCAAAAAATTAAAGAATATCAAAATCAAGTTGAAAGACTTGAAATGAAAAAAAGCATCTTATACAAGAAAAAATGTGAAGAATATATAACCATAGAAGAATTTAAAACACAATATCAGAGAGCAAAAGAAGAAATAATAGCATACGAGAATCTAATAGAAAGATTGAAAAAAGATAATAGCTATAATTTAGATGAAAAACAAATAATAGAAATTGTCCAAAAAATTAAAGGTGGAAATTATATTAAAAATGATTTTTTGAAGGAAATTATAAATAAGGTAGAAGTCTATTCTGAAAATAGGATAGAAGTTATTTTTAAAAATATTGACTGCAATAAATGAGGCATAACACAAGGAGGTGGTGTAGCAGCACCACTTGGAGGTCAAATACTATCAGAAATACTTCCATATTTAGAATTAGAGCAAGAAAATAAAGACGAAATAGAAATAAGAAATGAAATAACAGTACCAGATATAATAGGAAAAACATTAAATGAAGCAAAAAAAATACTTAAAGAATATAAATTAGAAATAAGTATTAATAATTCTAGTGAAGAAATAGATGAAGAAAGTGTTACAGTCAAAAATCAGATACCACATTCAGGAATAAATGTATATGAGGGAAGTTATGTATATGTAGGAATTTGACAAAAATAACTAAATATGGTATAATAAAGAAGTTGTGGTAAAAAATCATAATAAAATTTATATAAAAAAGGATGTAAAATGAAAAAAAATAAAATACTAAAAATTACAGTAGGAAATATAATATGCATTGGAACGATAATTTTTATTTTTGCAATAGCAATGCAATTAATATTAACAGATAAAGAAAAAGTTAAAGAAGGAAAAAATGAAGAAATAGTAATACTATCAGAAGAAAAAGTAGCAGAAAATCAAAATACTAGAACAAATCAAAATGATAAAGTAACTTCAAGATCTTCAACAACAAGAAATAAAAATTCTGAACAACCAGAAGAAATAAAAGAAGAAATAGAAATTAAAGATGAAATATTAGAAACAGAGCCAGAAGTACAATATACAAAAATAGAAGATGTAAAGATTTCAAAAGATATGAATTTAACAGAAAGAACAGGTTTATCTAAAGAGGATTTTAAAAAATTAATATCAAGAGTAAAGCAAGACACAACAAAATTTTTTTATGATAATAGTGATATAATATATGACTTATGTGCAGAATATCAAATTAACGAAATATTCTTTTGCGGATTAATATCAGCAGAATCTGGATGGAATATAGCTTCAAACCATAGAAGAACATATAATTATATAAGTTTGATGTCAGGTGGAAAACTAATAAAATATAGTTCTTTAGAAGAGGGTTTAAGAGTAGCTGCAAAAACTTTACATAATAATTATCTAACAGAAGGTGGACGTTTTTACTATGGAAAAACACTATCTGCAGTAAAAACTAAATTCTGTCCTTCATCAAATACATGGGTTAATCTAGTATATGGTAGAATGCAACAAATAATAAAAAGTATATAAAAAGGATTCAACTTAAGAATCCTTCTTTTTAATATTTTATTTTTTATAATTGCTTTTAAAAACTCTTAAATTTCTATATCAAACTATTACATACCTATTTTTCCATTGACAAAAAGAGACATTAATACTAAAATATATATAAGATTGAAAAAAGAAAACAGTTTTATAAAATTCTTTTCGACAAATTATTATAGAAAGGAATATAAGCAAAAGATGAAAATAGGAAAAGAAAAAAGAAATGAAATATTATATATAAAAATAGCAATCAGTATCATTCTAATTGCTATATTTTTGCTTTTTTTCGGGATTTATATCGTTTTAATTAATCAAGTATCTTATGCAAATTCTCAAGAAAAAAATATAGATTCATTTAAAATATCTGATACAACTCCAATAAATATTCAGAAAATAATAGAACAAAATGCCAAAATTAGTATAACTGAAAATATTATAACAGAAGAGATAGAAATGGAATATATAACCCAATACATAGAAAATGAAAATTTAGCAGTAGGAATTATGCAAGTTTCTCAAGAAGGAAGAACAGGAATAACTCAAATTACAACAAAAATAACTTATGAAAATGGAAAAGAAGTATCACAACAACAAATAAGTTCTAATATAATAAAAGCACCAATTAATAAAATTGTACAAATTGGTTCAGGTAGTGCAAAATCTACAAAATATATTGCAAAAATAGGCGATAAAATATATGCAACATCAGATAGATTAACAGTATTTCTGGAAAACAATTTACAAAGTCAAAAAGTAGGCACATTGCAAAAAGATGATGAAATGACCATAATAGACATATCAAATAATTGGTACAAAATAAAAACTAATAGAGTAATTGGATGGGTAAGTGCAGAATCAACTACATATATAAATTATGATTTTGAAGATGATCAAACACAAAAACAAACAGTTGCAGAGTTAAAACATAAACTAAATTTTAATATGAAATTAAACGAACCAAGTGGTTTAACATTAGAGCAATTTAGAAAAGTATTATCAGATAGTAAAGATGTAAATAATATATTTGAAAATAATGCAGAATATTTTTATTATATAGAAGAACAGTATGGAATAAATGGTATATTTGTAGCAGCAGTAGGAATTCATGAAAGTTCATGGGGAACATCTAAATTAGCAAAAAATAAATATAATCTTTTTGGTTATGGTGCAAATGATTCTAACCCATATAATAATGCATATAGTTTTGATAATTATGCAGAATCAATAGACTTAATAGCACGTGTATTCACTAAATATTATTTAAATCCGAAAGGGACAAGCATATATGCAGGAGAAATTGCAGATGGAAGATATTATAATGGAAATACATTAAATTCTGTAAACAAGAGATATGCCTCTGATTCGAATTGGGCAAATGCTGTATATTCGCACATGAAATATTTATATAATAAATTGTAAAAAATTTGTTATTTTCTTGATATTTTTTAAAATTTATTGTATGATATATAAGTATAAAATTGGAAGAAAGTTCGAAAGGGGCTAATAAAAATGAAAAAACTAGTGGTAGCATCAATACTATTAATAATTATGATAATAGTATGTTTTCTAGGAACAAGCAAAATTTATGCAGAAAACGAAACAGTATTAGACGAAGAAACAGAAAGTCAGTTAGTAGGAATTAAAGAAAAAAGTGAAAAGTCTATAGAATATTATAAAGAAAAATATGGATCAGATGCCTATGGTATGACTGCTTATATTTTAAACATAATAAGAATATATAGTATTCCATTTTGCTTTTTAGGAATAGCAATTAGTGGAGTATATCAATATGTAATAGGAATAAGAAAGTTAGATGTAAAAGAGAAAGGTCTTACATTAATGGTAACTTTTATAACCACATTAGTAATATGCCAAATATTACCACTTGCTTTTGCAATTGTAGTAAAATTTGGAAGGGGGTAACAAATGAAAGTTTTATTTGCTGTTAACAATGAAAATATTTCAACTTTAATAGTAAAAAAATATCAACAAGAATATAAAGAGATAATATCATATAAAAATGTATATTATTTCAACGCTATATTGAAAGAAATACAAAAAGATAAAAGTTATGATAGAATAGTCATAAGTGAAGATTTAGAACAATTCAATAATTCAAATTACCAACAAATGGATAAATTTATCTTTGACAGATTAGATAGTATTAGTGATGAAGCTTCAAATATGCAAGGAGAAGATATTCCAATTATATTAATATGTTCCGAAAGAAGAACAAAAGGAGAAGAATTATTAGTAAAATTATTTGGAATTGGCATATATGATGCAGTAATTGGCAAAGATAGAGACATAACAGAAGTGTGCAATTTAATAAATAGACCTCGATCTAAAAAAGAAGCAAAAGAATATTATAGAATAGATTCAGAAGATGTTAACTATCAAGCCGAAAGTGAAAATGATGTTAGTGAAATTGAAATACAAAATATATTAGCACATTATAAAAGACTTGGAAAGAATGAAGAAAAATATGTAGAAAGTTTTGATAATATTGCATTGCAATATAACGATATTCAACTTAAGATTATTTGCAAGTTTTTACCATTGAATGTTAGAGCTGTTCTAGAAGAAAAATCTCCTACATATCAAAAATTAATGTCATTTAATAAATCAGTATCAAATACATTAAGAGCCAAACAAAAAGAGAAAACACAGGAGGGAACTAGTGAAAAATTATTAATAACTGAAAGATCCAAACCAATGTTAACTAGACCTATAGTAATACCTTCAACTGTGAAATCTGGTGAAGCAAGAAAACTTACAAAAGTGGAAAAAAACACAAATTTAAGTCAACAAATTGAATCAAAGGAATCTAATATGCAATCAGCAAAAACGGAGAAACCAAAACATGAAGAATTAAATACAATTATACAACAAAAAAATACTTTGGAAGATAAAGAAGAAATAAAAGTAGAAGAACCAAAAAGAGGAAGAGGAAGACCAAAGAAAGTTTTAACTGAACAAGAACAATTAGCTTTAGAAGAAAAAGCAAAACAGCCAAAAAGAGGAAGAGGAAGACCAAAAAAAGTAGAAGTACTAGAACAAGAAAGTACTGAAATAGAAGATTATAATGAACAAGAAGATTCCATTTTACCTGGATTTGAAGAATTTGATTCAAGTACAGATGTTTCAGATATAGAAAAAGATTATATTTTACCAGAAATTAATGATAGTAGTGAACAAAATGAGGATGAATTTAGTCTTCCAGGATTTGATGAACAAACAGAAGAAAATCAATTTAATACAAATACATCAAATACACTTTATGATGAAACAAATATTAATGAACAAGCAATCACATTACCAAATGATTATAATTATTCTAATATTAATATTAGTGAATTATTAACTAGAGATAAAAAAATAGTTACATTTGTAGGAACTAGCAAAAATGGTACATCTTTTATATTAAATAATCTGGCAGAATTGTTATCTTCACAAGGGATAAATGTTGCAATTTTAGATGCTACACAAAATAGAAATTCTTATTATATTTACACTAAAAATGAGGAAAATTTAAGAAAAATAGCATTTGAAAGTATAAAGAATTTATCATCTGGAATTTCAGAGGGTATAAAAATAAATAGCAATTTGACAGTCTATACATCACTTCCAAGTGAGAGTGAAACAATAACACAAGTTAAGCCTGTATTAGAAACATTATTAAAAAATCATTCACTGATATTAATAGATTGTGATTTTGAAACACCTTTAGAATACTTTGCAAATGCACAGGAAATATATCTTGTACAAAGTATGGATGTTTTAACAATACAACCACTAACAGCTTTTTTAAGAGAATTAAAGGCAAAAAATATTTTAGATGAATCAAAAATAAGAATTATAATTAATAAATATGTAAGATTAAAAAATGTAACAGAAAAAGCAATAATAGGAGGTATGGCTTTTTACAACGATCCAGCTATGTCATTTATGACTGAACTGTTTGATAGAAATACTGTTAAATATTTTACTGTACAGTTTGAAGAAGATATATATGCAAAATATTTAGAAGGATTAATAAATTGTGATATATCATTAAAAGGATATTCAAAAATATTTATGCAGACATTAAAACAAATAGGGAATAGTGTATATCCATTAATATCTGGAAGAGTAAATTATAATCATAATACAACAGCACAAACATACCAACAAAACTTTAGTTCAAATATGAGTAGAACTTTAAACCAAATGAAGAAAAATTATTAATATAATAATTGGAGGGATAAAATTGACTATAGCAATAGTTATAATATTAATCATAGTCATAAGTGGATTATTGGCATATAATTTTGCTCTTTATAAAAAAATACAAGCTTTTAATAATCTAAACCAAAAAATTGTAAACTTAAATGTATTGCAAGATTTTATGACTACAATAGGAGAAACAACATCAGTAGATGACAAAATAAAGAAAATAAATGAAATTTTAATAGAAAAATACGAAATTAAATATTCAACTATTGTTGTATTTGATGGAGCAGAATACCAAATAAAAGCGTCTAATGTTGATCAAAAACATTGGGAATCATTAAAAAAATTACAAGATGTAGAAATGTTTAAAGATAGTATTTCTACAGCAACTCCTAAATATATTACAGTTAATAATGATAAAGAGAGATTACCATATCAGCAAATGGAATTTGGAAGAGCAAAATCTGCTATATTTTTCCCTTTATATATAGACAATGTTTATATAGGATATTGGATCATTGAAAGTGGTGTACCACATGATTTTGATAATGTAGATACTACAATATTTGAAGTAGTAAGAGAGAATATAATAACAGTATTAAAAACAACAATGCATCAAAGGACATTAGAATCAATAGTAAGAAAAGATTTATTTACAGGTTTATATTCAGCAGAATATTTATATGGAGAAGGAAAAAATAATATTGATAGATATACAATATCAACAGTATGCATGTTTAGAATAGTGAATTTAGAAGAAATTAACAATATATATTCACGAGAACTAGGGAATAAAGTTATAACAAAGGTATCAGAATATATAAAAGAAAATATATCTAAAGAATATATTTTTGTAAGATATATGGGACCTAAATTTGTAATAGTATTTCCAGGAGTTGAACTACATGATGTTGCGAGATTCTTAAACGATATAAAAATATCAATTGAAAAATTACAGATATCTTTAAATGATGAAGAAAAAGAAGAACAACAAGAAGAAAAAATAAAAACAAAGAGTAAATCGAAGAAAAAACAAATGATTGCAAGTCCAAAATTAAATTTTGTTATATCAACTTATTATAAAGGAACAGGACTTGAAGAATTATTAAAAAAATTAGAACAATATATTGATGAGGCTGACAAACAAGAAAGTGAAATAAATAATATATAAGGAGGGATTCATATGGAGTTCGATAAGACAATGTATTTTAAAGTAGAAAAAGAAGAAAATGGAAAAGTACAAGAAATACTAAAAGAAGTATATGAAGCTTTAGTAGAAAAGGGCTATAATCCAATCAATCAGATAGTAGGTTATATATTATCTGGTGATCCAACGTATATAACAAGTCATAAAGATGCAAGAAATAAAATAAGACAAGTAGAAAGAGACGAATTACTTGAAAAAATGGTAAAAAATTATATAGGAATAGATGAAAAATAAAATGAGGATTTTAAGTATAGATTATGGAGATACACGAACTGGGTTGGCTATTACAGATGCATTAAACATTACAGCACAAGGGCTAGAAACCATATATAATAATGGAAATGATAAAATAATATTGAAAAAAATTGATGAATTATTACAAAAATATGAAATTGGTACAATTGTAGTAGGATATCCATTAAATATGAATGGAACAAAATCTGAAAGGACAGAAGTAACAGAAAAGCTTATACATAAATTAAAATGTAAATATAATAAAATTGAAATAAAGTATGTGGATGAAAGGTTAACAACAGTTGCAGCACATAAAACAATAAATTTATTAGATGTTGGAAGGAATAAAAAGAAAAATATAGTAGATACTATATCTGCAGTCTATATATTAGAAACATATTTAAAATCTGTTGACTTATAAAAATAAATGATATATTATAATAAAAAATTGAAAGGAGAAATTACAATGGATGAAGAATTAGATAATATAATAATATTAAATGATGAGGATGGTAAAGAAGTTAAGTTTGAATTTTTAGATTTAGTTGAATTAGACGATGAGGAATATGTAGTTTTACTACCAGTTTCAGAAAATGAAGAGGAAGATAGTGATGGAGAAGTAGTGATATTAAGATTAGAAGATTCAGATGAAGAAACTGAGGAAGAGTCATATGTTGGAGTAGATGACGAGGAAATACTAAATAAAGTATTTGAAATTTTCAAAGAAAAATTTAAGGATGAATTTGACTTCGTTGATGGAGAATAATATTAGAAGTTGAAGATTATATATTAGAAAAAACAATTTCTAGTATATAATCTATTTTATTAATAGGAGGAAAATCAAATGAGAAATTTATCAACATGGTTATTAGCAATGTTTATGGTAATGTTTACAGGATTTAGAGTAATAGTAACAATTACAAATCAACAGGGTTCGCCTATTGGAGGTATTGCAATACAAAATATAACAATAGAAATAGTATTAATATTTTTGACATTGCTTTGTTTAATTTTAATAGTAAAAAGAAAAGTTTTAGGAGCAATAATATATGTACTAGCATATGGGTGGTATTTTGGAACAGATTTATATAATATTATAACATCTGTGCTTGTTGATGAAGCAAAATTAGGTATGAGTGGATCATTAAGCCTATTATCATCAGGAATAGGAGTATTATTACCATTAATGGTATTATTAGATATATTAGCTGATAAAGGAAGGAAAGCTCATCCAGTAGATAAAAAAACAGATTGGTTTTATAAAAATAAACAATTTGACAGAAAATTTGATGAAAGAGCAGATAGAAATGAATATAAATTTTAGATGATAATGATATAGATAAATGGAGTAAGAATATATAATAATTAATTATTCAGATCAAAAAGTAATAGATGGTAAAAAGTCAATATTTTTGGCTGAACCAACTCCACGTGACGAAAATATTATTTCATAGAGAAAAAGGGCATGTAAAATTTTAAAAGAAATGAGATTTGATGGAATAGTTTATGTCCTTGAATACTCTATTTGGAAATCAAATAGAAAAAAGAAGAATTGTAAAAAAATAATATAATGAATTTTTATGAAATAAGGTGAAATAAGAATGGTTAATAGTAAGATGACTAGGAAAGCAATGACTATAGCATATAATGCTCATATGAATCAATTTGATAAAGCTGGAGTTCCTTATATTTTTCATCCAATTCATTTGGCAGAACAAATGGATAATGAAATTGAATGCGTTGTAGCACTTTTACATGATGTAGTTGAGGATACAGATATCACATTTAAACAATTAGAAAAAGAATTTCCAATTGATATAATTTATACATTAAAATTATTGACTTATGATAAAAAAATTAATTATATGAAATATATTGAGAAAATAAAAAATAATTCTATTGCTAAAAAGGTTAAAATTGCTGATATTAAACATAATTCTGATGAGACTAGACTTGAAAAAATAACGCAAAAGGATATTTTAAGGATAAATAAATATAAAAAAGCGTTAGATTTTTTAGAATCATAAAAATATGGAGGATACTTTAAAAGGAGAATAATGAATATTATTTTTGACAAAAGGAAGTGATAATTGAGTTATTACACATTTTATATAAAATTTGTTAAATTATTGATTTCTTATACAAAATATAGTATTATAATAACAGCAAGAGAAAAGATTGCTATGTTTAATGGCTAGTGACAAAACACTAGCCATTAGTTGTAAAAGATATAAAAAAGTAAAAATTAAACTTATCAGGAGAGTAAAAATGAATTGCATAGATGTAACTAATCATTTTATGAGGAATATAAAGATGATAATGAATTTGTGCAACTTGTTGCATAAATTCTGTGGAAGAGTTATATAAGATTATAAATAGAGGTGAAAAGATGAAAAATGTTATATTAATTCATGGATATAATGGGATACCTAAAATATATAAATATTTTGAAGAAAAACTTAAAGAAAGAGATTATAATGTAATTGCACCTATTGCAATTGAAGATAATGAACAAACAAAATGCAAAGAATTGATTAGTAAGTGTTATTCTATATATAGCAATAATGACCATATTGTACCTTTTGAAACTTTGGAGAAATTTCCTAAATTAAATAGGAGCGAAAGGTGTTTTAATAGAAGGAATAGGACATATGGGTAAAAAAGTGGTTTAGAAATATTGCCTCAAGTAATAGAAATTATTGATAAAAATGATGTTGAATAGTAAGTATAATATTGAAGAAATAAAAAACTAGAGCGATGCAAAAATATAAAATTAGAAAATTTATATAGATAGAGAGGTACAAATATGATAATAAATTATTCAGATCAAGAAGTTATAAAAGGAAAGAAGTCAATATTCTTGGCAGGTCCGACTCCTCGAGGAGAAAATGTCGTTTCTTGGAGAACAGAAGCATGTAAAATTTTGGAAGCTATGGGATTTGATGGAGTAGTTTATGTTCCAGAATATTCTACTTGGAAGCCAAAAGAAGACTATGTAGATCAAGCAATGTGGGAAAGGGTGGCCTTAACTAATACTACAGTAATTTTATTTTGGATACCAAGAGAACTTCCTGATATGCCTGCATTTACTACAAATGTTGAGTTTGGTTATTGGTTACATAGTGGTAAAGTTATTTATGGAAGACCGAATGATGCACCTAAAATTAAATATCTTGATTGGCTATACAAATTGGATTATGATAAAATTCCTTGTGAAGATTTAACATCATTATTAGATTTATCAATAGAATTAGCAAACAATTTATATGATGGACAAATAACGGAAATATTACCATTAGAGGAAAGAAAGATTATAAAAAAATTAAGGAAATGATTAGAAATGAATGATAATAATCAACAAAATAAGACAAATATTAACTGGTTGATTACGATTTATTGCAACCCGCAAGAAAACTCTTATAAATAAAGGAAAAAACATGAATTTTGATCTTGCATAATTTGATTAAAAAATAGCAAAAATCACTCAAAAAGTATGAAAATAAGCGTAATTTGTTAATTTTTATTAGGGAAATTTGAAAGGTGATTACGACGTTGCAACCCTCTTAATAAAAGTAAGAAAGAAGGCGATAATAGTGAAAAAACAAAATAATATGATAGTAAATAGTAAAAATGAATTAACAAATGTTGAAAGTATTTATCAAGATATTCGAAATAAAATCATAACTGCAAGAGAAAAAATGTACAAGCATATTGATACAACTATGACAGAGGTTTATTGGTATGTGGGTAAAATTACTTATGAATTATCTGAAAATAGTACAAAGGCAAGTTATGGCAAAAAAATAATTGATGTTTTATCTGTTAAATTAACTAATGAATTTGGAAGTGGATTTTCGCCAGTTAGTATAAGAAGAATGCGTAGATTTTATGAATATTATCCAATATGGTCGACAGTGTCGACCGAATTGTCTTGGGCACATTTTCAAGAATTAATAAGAATTGATAGAAAAGAAGAAAGAGATTTTTATGAACAAGAATCATTAAAATCTAATTGGGGTTGTAGGGAGTTAAGAAGACAAATCAATACAAAATTATATGATAGATATTTAGTATCACCTGACAAGAATAAAATAATAGATGAGTCAAAGAAAGGTTTAATTGAAAAACAACCAAATGAATTATTAAAAAGCCCTTATATATTTGAATTCGCTGGTTTAAAAGAAAACAAGAATTATTTAGAAACTGATTTAGAAAAAGCATTACTTTCACATTTAACAGAATTTTTACTTGAACTTGGAAGAGGTTTTTCATTTGTTGCAAGTCAACAAAGAATAAAAATTGGTTCTGAATACTATTATCCAGATTTAATATTTTATAATAGATTAGCGAAATGTTTTGTAATAATAGATTTAAAGATAGGCAAATTAACTCATCAAGATATTGGACAAATGCAGATGTATGCTAATTATTATAAAAAAACACAAATGATTGATGGTGAAAATGAACCTATTGGAATATTATTATGTGCTGATAAAGATGATGCTGTTGTTGAAATGACATTAGGTGATGATGTTAAAAATGTATATGCTTCTAAGTATTTAACATATTTACCAACTAAGGAAGAATTAATAAAGATTATTAAAGATGAGAAAGAAATGTATGAGTTAGCTAGTCAGAATGAAGAAGGTGAAGAAAATGAGTGATAAGAAAGAAAATGTTCTTAATAAAAGTGTAATCAATTGGTTTCCAGGTCATATGGCAAAAGCAAAAAAACAGATAGAGGAAGATCTAAAGCTAATTGATATAACAATAGAAGTACTAGATGCACGTATTCCAAAATCAAGTCAGAATCCAGTTTTAAAAGAAATGTTAAACCATAAAAAAGTACTAAAAGTACTTAATAAAAGTGATTTAGCAGATAACAATGAAAATAAAAAATGGCAAGAATATTTTCATAAAAAAGGTGAAGAAGTAGTCATTATAAACTCAAACACCGGATATGGAATTGACCAGACAATAAGAACCATAGAAAAAATGATGCAAGATGAATTAAATAAACTATCAGAAAAAGGGCGAACTGGTAGAAAAATTAGAGTAATGGTGGTAGGAATACCGAATGTAGGCAAATCATCATTCATAAATAGGATAGCAAGAAGAAACTCTGCAGAAGTTGGAAATAAGCCTGGAGTTACAAAAACTAAACAATGGATACGTATTAATGATAAAATAGAATTACTAGATACACCTGGAGTATTATGGCCAAAGTTTGAAAATGAAGACATAGCACTAAATCTTTCATATATTGGGACAATAAAAGATGATATTTTGGATAA
The DNA here is from genome assembly GCA_946496575.1 of uncultured Clostridium sp. GTDB lineage: Bacteria > Bacillota > Clostridia > TANB77 > CAG-508 > CAG-269. Next base: position 35,341 of record CAMMHE010000008.1, read on the forward strand.
AGTTGAAATAGCTTATCAATTATTAAAATATTTGTTAAAATATTATAGTGAGACTATATGTGATAGATATAGATTTACTAAAGAAGAACTAGAAAAAATTTTAAATAGTAATAATGAACAAAATATAAATATCTATGAAATTATGCAATTAATAGGTAAAAAGAGAGGAGCAATAATATCAGGAGGCAATATAGATGATGAAAAAGTAGCAAATATAATTTTAGATGATTTCAGAACAGGAAAGTTGGGAAAAATTACTCTAGAGAAAATTTAAAACATCAACAGATTTTTAAATAAAAAGAATCTATTGATGTTTTTAAAATTAAAAAAGTCTACTAATTCCGATAAAAATAAGAATTAGACCAGAAACAATATTACAAATATTATCTGGTATTGATGAAATATTTCTAATCTTTCTTCCTATAAATTTTCCGATAAATAGAAAAGCAAGCTGAAAACAAGATACTAAAATTGGAAATAAACTTGAATTAATTCCCATCATGCTACATCCAATACCAACTCCCATAGAATCTAAAGACAATGCAGTTGCAAGAAATATTGCTTCTTTACTATCTATATTATTAGAATTATCTAAATCAGAAGACTTTGGATTTCTTATTATTTGAATTGTAATACCTAAAAACCTTATAAAAAATTGATAAACAGTTTCTTCACTATGTTTGGTACTAGTTTTAGAGTCAAAAATATTTTTACATTTATTTTGATCGTTTTTTAATGACTGAAAAACAATCAATAAGCCCATAGAAAATAATATCAAACAACCAATTAAACTACACATAAAATTAGAAAAGAAGTTAGAAAAAATATTACCAATAAATAATGAAATAGTAGTAATAAAAGTTGAAAATATAAAAAGTATTACTATAGCTATTTTAGAAATTTTTGTATTTTTAAGTCCATATGTAATCCCAGTTCCAAGAGAATCTATACTTACACAAGAAGCCATTATAATATAATCCAAAAACATAAATAACACCTCATAATATAAATATGTAAACTATAAAAAAAAGTTCATAAAAGTAGGACAAGTGAATATATATTACAGTAGTATAATATTTATCATTTTTTGAATGGAGGGTTATTATGATAATGTGGCATACAAAAGAGATTAGAGAGATCGAAAGAGAACTTAAAACTAATACAAGAAAAGGTTTAACTGAAGAAGAAGCAGAAAAAAGATTACAAAGTTTTGGAAAAAATAAACTAGCGGATAAAAAAAGAGAAAATATATTAATAAAATTTATAAAACAGTTTAATGATTTTATGATAATTATATTAATAATAGCATCTATAATATCAGCAGTTGTAGCAAAATTGGATGGATCAGAAGATTATATAGATTCCATAATCATAATTGCTATAGTTGTCTTTAATAGCATTATGGGCTTAATACAAGAAGCAAAAGCAGAAAAATCTTTAGAAGCATTAAAGACTATGACGGCACCAGTTTGTAAAGTAAAAAGAAATGGAAAAATAATTACTGTTAAAGGAACTGAAGTTGTACCGGGAGATATAGTTATATTAGAAGCAGGAAATTATGTACCTGCAGATGCACGTATAATAACATGTTCAAATTTGAAAATAGAAGAATCAAGTTTAACTGGTGAAACAGTTCCAGTATTAAAAGAAGCAAACATAGTTTTAAAGGATAATATTCCAATAGGAGACACTATAAATATGGTTTTTTCTTCAACCATAGTGGTAAATGGTCATGGTGAAGCAATAGTAACAGAAACAGGAATGGATACAAAAGTTGGAAAAATAGCAAAAATGATTATTACAGATGAATCACCACAAACTCCTATACAAAAGAAACTTGCAGATGTAGGAAAGACATTAGGAATAGGTTGTATAATTATATGTATTTCCATATTTATAATAGGAATATTTAAAAAGATATCTCCAATGGAGATGTTTATGACTTCCGTTGGACTTGCAGTAGCTGCAATTCCAGAAGGGTTACCAGCAATAGTAACTATTATGCTATCAATAGGAGTTACTAAAATGGCCAAAAAAAATAGTATAATAAGAAAATTACCAGCTGTAGAAACATTGGGGAGTAGTAGTGTAATATGTTCAGATAAAACAGGAACATTGACGCAAAACAAAATGAAAGTAGTTGAAATAGTAACAAGTTCGAATTTAGATCAAAATAATATAGATATGAGATATAATGTTGATAATTCAGAAGACAGAGAAAAACAATTTATTCTTGAATTAGGATCAATGTGTACAGATACTAATATTCAAATAGAAAAAGGTGAAAGAATAGTATCAGGAGAACCAACTGAAATAGCAATCGTAAATGAGGCTTTAGAAAGGAATATTGATAAAATACAAATGTACAAAACAATGGAAAGAATAGGCGACATTCCATTTGATTCAACTAGAAAGATGATGTCAACAATTCATAGAAATATGGGAATGTATAGAATAATAACTAAAGGAGCACCTGATGTAATAATAAATAAATGTACAAAGTATAAACATGGAACACATGTGTTAAATCTAGATGAAAAAGTAAAGAGAAAAATTGAGAAATTAAATAGTCAAATGGCAGAAAAAGCTTTAAGAGTAATTGCAGTTGCATACAAAGATCTTAATATAATGCCAAATAATTTAAATTCAGAAAATATAGAAAAAGAATTAATATTTGTAGGTCTAATAGGAATGATAGATCCACCAAGAGAAGGAGTTAAAGAAGCTGTATCTACATGTAGAAGAGCAGGAATAAAAACTGTTATGATAACAGGAGATCATATTGTAACTGCAAAAGCAATAGCAAAAAATTTAGGAATATTAAGAATGAATGAATTAGCAATTACAGGTGAAGAATTAGACAAAATAAGTGAGGAAGTTCTAGCAAAAAATATAATGAAATATTCAGTATTTGCAAGAGTATCACCAGAACACAAAGTAAGAATAGTAAAAGCATTTAGAAAAACAGGAGCGATAGTTGCAATGACAGGTGATGGAGTAAATGATGCACCAGCATTAAAAAATGCTGATATAGGTATTGCAATGGGACAAAATGGAACAGATGTTGCAAAAAATGCTGCAGACATGGTATTAGCAGATGACAATTTTGTAACTATTGTAGAAGCAGTAAAACAGGGAAGGAATATATTTGAAAATATAAGAAAAGCAGTACATTTTTTAATAGCAACAAATGTTGGAGAAATAGTAACTATATTTATGGGGCTTTTGCTAGGTATGAAATCTCCACTCCTTGCTATCCAATTACTTTGGATCAATTTAGTAACAGATTCTTTACCAGCAATTGCATTAGGATTAGAACCTCCTGATAAAGACATAATGAATAGGAAACCAAGAGAAGCGAAAAAAGGATTATTTGCAGATGGATTATGGGGAAAAATATTTATAGAGGGAACAATGCTAGGAGTTCTTACATTATTGGCATTTAGTATAGGAAATAATTTATATGGAATAGACGTAGGAAGGACAATGGCATTTATAAGTTTAGGAATATTAGAACTTGTCCACAGTTTTAACATAAAAAGTGAAGAATCAATATTTCAAGTGCGGAATTTTAGAAAATAAATACTTATTAGGAGCTTTTGTATTGGGAACATTTATGCAGATTATAGTTGTTCTTATACCACAATTAGCTAATGTATTTAGTTTAGTGCCATTAAATAAGATTCAATGGATTTACACAATTGGTATATCTATACTACCTCTTGTAATTATAGAATTACAAAAGAGGCTAAATGAAATTAAATTTGGAAAAGTTATTTATAAAAAATATGAAAAAGACGTAAAATTTAATTAATAAAGTTTCATGATTTTTATATTGTAATTTCTATACTTCTTGAAAATTAAATATATTTAATTTTCAAGAAGTATAGAATTTTTATAGATTAGAACTAATTAATAATATATATTTATAACAAATATTTTTAAAATCAGGGAAATTATAGTTACGATTAGCAATTTTAGTAGATTTAACTTGTTTTTCAGTTGGATTTGCTGAAACATATATATTACCAATTGAAGAAAAAAACATAAAAACGAAGTTATTTTTATCTATTGAATTTGCACGAGGGAAAATATTATCTACAATTTCATAAAGAAGATTAAAAATAGGTTGTATACTAATTTTAAATTGAGTTAATTTTTCGAAACTGCAATTTCTCTGAATAATATAATCTATAGAGAGTAATTTAAGGAATATATCTGAATCGTTTAAACAATCAACTATTAAATTACAAAAATCCTTTCTAGTTATATATTTTTTTGAATTATAAAGAAAATTTAGTGTATTAAATAAATTTAAATATTCAGCTTTTAATAAATCTAAAAGAATTTCTTCTTTAGTATTATAGTAATTATATATAGAAGGACGAGAGATAGATGTCATTTCGGAAATTTTACCAAATGTAATGCTATCATAATCACAATTTGAAAATAAAATGCGACATGCATTTATAATTTCATTTTGCCTATCATTTATTTGTTCATTACTTCTAGCTCTTTTAAAATCCATAAGAACCTCCATATAAAAATAAATAATATTATTGTCTACAATTATATCAAAAAAAACTATCTTTTCAAGGTTAATTTAAAAATTACCAAGTTTTGATCTGTAAAAATTGATATAAAATTTTATTTTCTAAAATAATTTTAACAATATTATAGAATTTTATGTAAAAAATTCCTAAAACACTTGACAAAATCACAAAAATATTGTAAAGTATATTAGCATTACGAAAAAATAAGAGGAAAGTATATGGATAAAAAAGTTAAAATAAGCATGCTATGCGATATATATGGCAGATTATTAACAGAAAAACAGTTTGAATTTATTAATGACTACTACAATAATGATTTAAGCCTATCGGAAATTGCAGAAAACAATAAAATAACTAGGCAAGCAGTCAGAGACATTATTAAGAAGGGGGAAGGAAAACTTTTCGAATACGAAGAAAAGCTATTATTTATGAAAAAGACATTGACACAAGAACAAAAAATACAGACAGTTTTATCAGAATTAAATAAAATACAGACATCATCATCTGATAGAAAAATTGCAAACATATTAGAAACTGTAAAAAAAGAATTAAATTGTCTAGTCTAAAGAAAAAAATTAGAAGAAAGGAAATAATATGGCATTTGAAGGATTATCATCTCGACTTCAGGAAATCACAAGAAAAATTAGAGGCAAAGCTCGTATAACTGAATCTGACTTAAAAGAAATGTTAAGAGAAGTAAAATTAGCATTGTTAGAAGCAGATGTTAACTATAAAATAGTAAAAGAATTTATAACTACAATTGAACAAAAAGCTTTAGGACAAGAAGTTATGAAATCATTAACTCCTGGACAGCAAGTAGTAAAAATAGTTAAAGATGAAATGGTTGAATTATTAGGAGGAACAGAAAGCAAAATACATTTTACTCCAAATCCACCAACAATAATAATGTTAGTTGGGCTTCAAGGTTCAGGAAAAACTACTACAGCTGGAAAGCTTGCAAATTTATTTAGAAAGCAAGGGAAAAAACCATTACTAGTAGCATGTGATATTTATAGGCCGGCAGCTATAAAGCAGTTGCAAGTTGTTGGCGCACAATTAAATATTCCAGTATATGCAAATGAAACATCAAAAGATGTTGTTAGAATTGCAAGACAGGGAATTGATATAGCAATTTCAAAACTAAATGATGTAATTATATTAGATACTGCAGGAAGACTACATATTGATGAACAGTTAATGGAAGAACTTAAGAATATAAAAGGTGCTATAAAACCACATGAAATTTTACTTGTAGTAGATTCAATGACAGGTCAAGATGCAGTAAATGTTGCAGAAAAATTTAATGAAACTCTTGGAATAGATGGGGTAATATTAACAAAATTAGATGGAGATACACGTGGTGGTGCAGCATTGTCAGTAAAGAAGATTACTAATAGACCAATAAAATTTGCTGCAACAGGAGAGAAATTAAGTGATATAGAGGTATTTAACCCTGAAAGAATGACATCTAGGATTCTAGGAATGGGAGATGTACTTTCAATAATTGAAAAAGCGGAAGATGCACTAACTGAAGAAGATGCTATAAAACTAGAAAAGCAGTTAAAAAAGAAAGAATTAGATTTAGATGATTATCTAATACAAATAAGGCAAATGAAAAAAATGGGTTCTTTTTCATCAATATTAAAACTTATTCCAGGAATGAATCAATTTAAAGACATAAAAGTAGATGACAAGGAGTTTGAAAAAGTTGAAGCAATTATTTGTTCAATGACCAAACAAGAAAAGAAAAATACAAGACTCTTAAATGCAAGTCGTAGGCAGCGTATTGCTAAAGGTAGTGGAACTACCGTACAAGATATAAATAAATTTATAAAATCATTTGAAACTACACAATTGATGATGAAAAAAATGCAAAGCAATAAAGGTGGATTTAAAAAAATGCTTAATGGTATAAATCCAAATGATTTGAAGAATTTTAAGATTTAAGTTATTAATTTTAAATTATATAAATTTTCAGGAGGTGATTTAAATGGTAAAAATAAGATTACAAAGAGAAGGAAAGAAAAAAGCTCCATTTTATCATATAGTAGTTGCAGATTCTAGAAGCCCAAGAGATGGAAGAATTATCGAGCAAATTGGAACATATGATCCAATGACAGAACCATCTACAATAGTTTTAAATAAAGAATTATTAGAAAAATGGATTAAAAATGGTGCAAAACCAACAGATACAGTAAAAGCTTTAATTGAAAAAGCATAATATGCAAACAATGAAAGGCAGGTAAAGCAACATGAAAGAAATTTTAGAGACGATAATTTTAAATTTAGTAGATGATAAATCAGCAGTTGAAATAAAAGAACAAACTGACAAAAAAGGTATTTCATTTGAAATAAAAGTTGCTGATAAAGACATGGGCAAAGTAATTGGCAAAGAAGGAAAAATTGCTAAATCAATTAGAACAGTTATGAAATCAATAGCAGGAAGAGAAAGAAAAAAAGTAACTATATCATTTGTAGAATAAAATATTTAAAGGTGTAAAGTGCAAGTATGTACCGCTTACATCAATATATCAAAAAAGGAGGATATAAAAGTGGATATAATAAAATCTATTGAACATGAACAACTAAAAAATAAAGTTCCAGAATTAAGAATAGGAAACACAGTTAGAGTTCATGTAAGAATAAAAGAAGGAAACAAAGAGAGAATCCAAGTTTTCGAAGGAATCATAATTAAAAAACAAGGTGGAGGAGTTAACGAAACATTTACAGTTAGAAAAATTTCTTATGGTGTAGGAGTTGAAAAAACATTTTTATTACATTCACCATTAGTTGAAAAAATAGATGTAGTAAGAGTAGGAAAAGCAAGACGTGCTAAATTATACTATTTAAGAGATAGAGTAGGAAAAGCTTCTAAAACTAAAGAATTAGTAGGAGCAAGAATCGAAAACAAAGAAATTATTATAAAAGAAGAAAAAGCAGAAGAAATACCAGAAGAAATTTCAAATGAAACTCTTGTAGATGAAGCTACATCTGAAACACCTACAGAAACAAAATAAATATAAATGAAAATAAAAACAGTTCAGAAAAAGCATTTCAAAAATGAAATATTTCTGAACTTTTTATTAATTAAAATGAATATGATTAAAAGAGGGAAATATGCAAAAAAATTTAGAAATAGGACAAATTGTAAATACTTTTGGAATAAAGGGTTTTGTGAAAATTAATCCATTTGTAGATGATATTTTACGATTTGATGATTTAAAGAAAGTATATATAAGAAAAAATAAAATATCAGAAATAATGGAAGTGGAAGAAGTTAAATATCATAAAAACATGGTTTTGATAAAATTTAAAGGTATTGACAATATAGAAGATGCTGAACAATTAAGAAATTTATATATAGAAGTAGACAGAGAAAATGCTATTGAACTACAAAAAGGAGAATATTTTATTGCAGATTTGTTAGGATTAAATGTTATAACAGAAGAAGGTGCAATACTTGGAAAATTAGATGATATATTTAATACAGGAAGTAATGATATTTATGTAGTAAAAACAGAAGAAGGAAAGCAAATATTATTACCAGCGATATCAGATGTAATAAAAGAAATAAATTTAAATGAAAACAAGATTGTAGTACATTTATTAGAAGGATTGATATAATTGTATTATTTTATGTTAAGAAAATTAAGAGAATGGAGGATAACATGAGATTTAATGTACTTACTCTTTTTCCAGAAATGTTTGAGCCTGTAAAATATAGTATAATAGGTAAAGCATTAAAAAAAAATATTATAGAAATTAATTTAATAAATATAAGAGATTTTTCAAAGGACAAACATAAAAAAGTAGATGACACTCCTTATGGCGGAGGTGCTGGGATGGTAATAAGACCAGATGTAGTTTATGATGCATATAAATCAATTAAAGATCCAAATATAAAAGTTATTTATTTATCACCACAAGGAAAAACCTTGAATCAAAAAAAAGTAGAAGAGTTTAGTAAAGAACAAAGTTTAACTTTATTATGTGGGCATTATGAAGGAATAGATCAAAGAGTACTTGATAAAATAGTAGATGAAGAAATTTCTATAGGGGACTATGTGCTAACTGGAGGAGAAATTCCAGCAATGGTCTTGATAGATGCAATTTGTAGATATGTACCAGGAGTTATAGCAAATGAATCTATGAAAGAAGAATCTTTTTCAGAAGGTTTACTTGAATATCCACAATATACACGACCAGAAGTATTTGAGGAAGATAGAGTTCCTGAAATTTTAATTTCTGGACATCACGAAAACATAGATAAATGGAGAAAACAAGAAGCAGTCAGAATTACTAAAATAAAAAGACCGGATTTAATAAATTAGTATTTACAAAATTATTAAAATAAAAGGAGATATACTTATAAATGATGAGTATATCTCTTTTTAAATTAGTTATTTCTCACTTATTTTTGCATATTTTTTTAATTTTTCATATACTAGATAATTTATTGTACCAGCAGGAAAATGTCCATCTTTATTCTTTTTTCCAGCGGGAACGCCTGTTAGTACTTCAATTCCTTCATCAATATTAGAAATAGAATAAATATGAAATAATTTATTTTTGACAGCATCAATTATTTCATCAGAAAGTTGTAAATTATTAATGTTTTGTACAGGAATCATAACTCCATGTGAACCATTTAAGCCACGCATTTTACATATTTGGAAAAATCCTTCTATTTTTTCATTTACACCACCAATAGGTTGAACCTCACCTTTTTGATTAACAGATCCAGTAACAGCAATAGATTGATTAATAGGAATTTCAGATAAGCTAGAAAGTAACCCATAGAGTTCAGTGCTTGAAGCTGAATCACCATCTATACCATTATATAATTGCTCAAAACAAATACTTGCTGTCAGACATAATGGAATATCTTGTGCAAATCTTTGACCTAAATATCCTGAAAGGATTAAAACACCCTTTGAATGAGTAGAACCTGAAAGCTCGACTTCTCTTTCAATATTTACAATTCCAGTCTTGCCTGTATAAGTATTAACTGTTATTTTTACAGGTTTACCAAAAGTATAATCTCCAATTTGCATAACAGTTAGACCATTTATCTCACCAATTTTAGAACCAGAAGTATTAATTAATAGTGAATTATTTTTTATCATTTCAACATATTTTGAATCATATTTTTTAACTCTTTCTATTCTTTCATATAAAGCTTTATCAATAAATTCTTCTGTCACTACTTTATTTTTTGAAAGACGTGCCCAAGTTCCAGCTTCACCAATAATTTGTGCAATATCATTAAAATTTGTAGAAATTTTTTTATTATTACCAGCTAAACGTGAAGCAAATTCTACTATTCTTGCTATAGCACTTTTGTCTAAATGTGGTAGATGTTCTTGTTCACAGTATGAATGGATAAATCTTGCTAATTTATTTACATTTTCTTCGTTTATAGGAGCGTCATCTTCAAATTCTACTTTAATTTTAAATAATTTTCTAAAATCTGAATCCATTTCTAAAAGAGAATGATATATCTGTGCATTGCCTATTAAAATTACTTTTACATCCAATGGAATAGGTTCTGGTTTTAAGGAAATTAATATCATTGATGAACGTTGTTCAGATGGATTTTCAATTCCTATTTCCTTTACTCTTAAATATTTTTTTAAAGCTTCATAGCAAATACCATTTGCTAATAGATCTTTAGCTTGAAAAATAATATATCCACCATTGGCTTGTTGTAACAATCCGGGTTTTAGCATAGTGTGATCTGTTCGTAAAGTTCCATAGTAGTTTTCATACTCAAGTGAACCAAAAATATTATTAAAAGTGTAATTAGAATCCATTATAACAGGGCAACCTTCGCGATTACTATTATCAACAAAAAGGTTTACTCGATAATTATTGCTTGGATCTTGCTTTTTCATCATTGGATTAGGTTGAACTTGTTGTTGTTTTTTTGAATCTTCATCAAGGAAATAAGAAACATTTGTTAAGACATCTTGTCTTACATCATTTAAAAATTTTGTAATTTTCTTATTTCTTTTAAATTGAGATTTTAAAAAATTTATATGAACATTTATTGTAAGTAAGGCAATATTAGATTGCCATTCGGAAATTCGCTTTTCTGATTGTCTTTCGATATCTTTTATTTTACCGATTACTTCCATGATTTGTGCTTGTACAATTGAAGATTTTTGCTCATATTCTTGTTTTATTGAGTCGTCTAGTTTATCAAATTCTTCTTCTTCAATTACTTTTCCATTTACTATTGGCATCATATATATTCCATTTTGTGCAGTTTTAACCTGAAAACCATAGGTCATAGATTGTTGGTTAAGTTTATCTAATAGTTCAGAACGTTTTGTTTCAAATTCTTGCCTAATTAGAGCCTTCTCCTTTTCAAAATCATCAGCATTAAATGTCTTTTTTATATCTTTTTTTATTTCTTTAATGAAACCATCCATACTATTTTTAAATTCTTTTCCTTGACCAGCAGGAAGTGAAATAGCTATCGGTTCATTAGGATTATCGAAATTATAAACATAACACCAATCACAAGGAACTTTCTTTTTAGTAGATATAGTATCTAAATAATTTTTAGTGTACATTGTTTTTCCAAGTCCACTAGGACCTTCAATATATATATTATAGCCTTTAACATCGACATTTACGCCAAATTCTAATGCTTTGATACCACGTTCTTGTCCAATCCCAGTAGAAATAGGTTCTAATTCTTCTGTGGTTGAAAAATGAAGCATATTTGTATCACAAGTCATTTTTAAATTATGATAACTTAATTCATTTTTATTTTTCATTAGTCTCCTCCAATTATTTTATAGTATTTAAGTCAGTAATTAATTATTCATATTTTATATTACTTACATAAATTTGTAAATACATGTTGAAAAAAAATTGAAAATTATCAACGTTTTGTAAATAATAATCTTGAATTAGTGTTAATAGCAACATTTACAGAAAAATTAGCATTTTCATACTTTGATCCCCAATTATAATTTTTCCATTCGTTAATTGTAAGAAAATTTGATTTTGCATATTTATTAAAACCAACTATATCTGATTTAAATTCTCTAGAAGTTTTAATTAAATATGAATCTATTTGTTCTTTAAGATAACTTTCGACTTTGTTAGAAATTTCATCAATAACACTAGGGTCAGAATAATCAATATCTTCTCTAATATCTAATATTTTTGCATTATAATGTAATGTTATAGAAATATGAGGTTCATCAGAGGATGTATCTATTTTAATTACATTATTCTTATAATTAATAATACGAATATCTAAAGTATTATCAGGATATTCTTCTATAGGAACAGCAATTGTACAAGAATCGATATTATTAGTAACTAACATATGACATATACTTTCAGTATCAGATAACTGTCCAATATATTTATCTTCTCTGAAAACAGCAATACCTATATTTTGAGTTCCTCGCTCACCTAATATATCTAAAGAAGAAGCTTCATTATTTTCAGAATTAGAACCATCATTTGAACTTTGTCCTGCTTTGGATTCAGATTCAGAATTAGATTTTTCACTATTACTTGATTCTGAACTATTATTAGAATTTTTATTGTTCTGTGATTCAGATTTATCACTAGAATTTTCAGAATCTGAGCTAGTCTCAAAAGTTCTTCCTAATATAGCAGTATTATTACAGTCCGAACATATCAATTTACTATAAAATGTTCCTAAAGTAGTATCAGTACTATATCCTGTAAAGTTACTAGTTAATTCAAAAGTATCATAGTAATTAGTTACTAATTTTTCTATATTAGGGTTACTATTTTTTAAATAAGTATTAGCTTTAGAAGTACTAATAACTATATTAGTAGAAGGACGTATCTGTTCATTATTCATCATGTTATATATTTCTGTAGAAATTCCATCTGTAGCGAAATCTTTGGAAAATACTATTACCTTACAATGTGAAAAATTCAATTCTTTTCCAATATAACTATTCATTAAACTAATTGCATGATTAAAAGTATTTGCATTGATAGAAGTTACTATAGACGAAGTTTCACTACTTGAACTTTCACCCAAAGTGGAGTTTTTTAAAAATTGAAAAGAAACTTTCATATTATGTTGCTCATTATCTGATTTATCAATTCCAATTGCTACTACATGAACTATATTATCTATATTATGAGAACTGTATGAAGAAGAAAATCCCCAAAAAGTAAATATTATTAATGCAAGTAATAAAACAATTTTAATTATAGTTATTATATTAGAAGACATTTTAACCCTCCTTTATAAATTAGAAAATAATTTATTTATGTCATTTTTTAGTAACTATAAAATATTTATTTTTAAATAGCTTCAAACAGAATGCTAATAAAAGTACTGCAAAACTAATACCCATTATTGTAAAAAAAGCATACTTAAATATTGTATTTGCCCAAAAAGATGAAACCGCATATGTTTGACGCACTAAACAAACACATAACATAGTAATACAAATTATTAAAGAACAAAATTTTTCAGATTTTACATTTGCAAGTTTTCTCAAAATTCCACAGCAAGTTTTTACAGTTATACTTAAAGAACTTACACAGGATATAATCCAAATAAGTATAAATAAAGAGTCTAGTCTCTGAAAAAAAGTCCCAAATTCTATATACTTTACAGCAGAGTATAAGGGAAATAATTCATCATTGTTAATAAATGAATCAAAAAGTAGTAAAATTGTAGAAACACTAACTAATAGGTAAATTGTAGAAAACAAAATAGAAATTAGTGTTATTTTTTTTAGTTGATTAACATCTTTTAGTTGTGGAGGTAAAAAAAGTAGATATGCAAGCCCCTGAAAAGCAAATAAGTTGCTAAACCCTACAAAGAAAGTAGAATTTATTCCATCACCTAATATAGGAAAAACATTTTTGTAATCAAAATTGCCAATATTGGCTATGAATAGAAGCAAAATACTTAAAATAAGTAAAGGCAAAATTAAAAGATTACTTCTATATATAGCATTATGCTTTAAAGAACATACAAAAAATGTGCCTATTAAAAATAATAAAACTATAAAAAAAACACTACTAGAAGTATAATAAATTGTTTGTAAACCATATGAAAAATTTTTTAGTAAAATTGATGAAAATATAATAAAATATGCTAAAAAAGATAAACCAATAAATCCCTTTAAAATTTTGCCTCCTAAATAATTTGAAATATCTAGTATATCGAATGTTGGGAATTTACTTAATAGCTTATACAATACATAAGAAATAATTAAAGCTATAATACTAATGTAAACTGTATTTATAATAGCACTAGAATTCATATCAGCTACAATTGTTTTTGAAGAAATCATTATTGTCTGATTTACCATAATAGTAACAATTAATGCAATGGCTTCTGATTTTCCTATACGAGTATTTTCCATAGTAACCTCCAATTTAAATAAAATATGTTTGTTTTGGATAGTATTTGCTAAAAAGGAGGTTTTATACAAAAATAAAAATTATTAGATAATTTAAAAGAACTAAAAATAATAGAATTGAAAGTTAGTGACTAGAATAATAATAAGTAGATTTTTCATAAAGTTATTTACTTAATGAAATTTTTTCTAAATGAATTATAACAATAAA